>JAESQE010000622.1 GCA_016765335.1 Planctomycetaceae bacterium | reverse complement strand
GCAATTTGCCCTGGTATAATGTGCGGATACGTTTCACAGGTCGCGACCCATAAACGGCCTTGTGAGTCCCAGTTCATCTGTGTCGGATTGACAATCATCGGTTCGGAGGCAAACAAATTCACCTCGAATCCTTCAGCCACTTCAAACGAAGCGAGTTCCTTTTTTGGATCGGGATCAGGTAAATCGGTCAAGCCCCGCTGAGCGAAACCGTTAGATGTCAGCAGCAGGTGACTGGCCATCACCAAAGACAAAACAAGCCATTGAGTTCGATATTGATTCATTTGATATCCAGAAAATTGTATTCAATTATTGTATTCGATAATTTCAAGCGGGCACAAATACCCATTCCACCACTGCTACTTCCACCAGGCCTTTTGTACCGATTTGGTCAGCGGGGCCAATGTTTGTTCCTGCTTGATCACTAAAGCATCGAACTCGTAAATTTCCTTGGCGTTTTGCCCTTGTTCGTGTTTGCGGAATCCGCGTAAGTAAGTTTCGTTCTGTGGACGAAAGCGATGAAAGAACAATTCATTCTTTAACAACACCCCTTGCTCAAGAGGTTTGCTTAGCGAACGGAACTGCGAATCGCTTAATAATAATTGATTGTTTTCAACCAATGATTTCCCCTGCGAATTAAGAATCGCTTCTCCTGCGATTGCATAACCGATTCGATTCAGATGTAAGCCGTTAGTTGTCAGATTTTCAACATGCAACTGTTTCTTCAACTGAAGCATTCGGTCCAGGATATCGACATAAGCAATTTGCTCAGAGGCACACAACGATGCAATCGCTTTGCCATACATTCTGCGATTGTCGTTTGCCTGATCAACTTCCGCTTGAGAAAGCACTCCGCCTTCAAGTGGTGTCGTTCCCAGAACAACGATTCGCCGGTTTTCTGCTTGCAGATCTTTGAGCAAAGCTGCATATTGTTCGATAAATGATCCCAGCCCGGCTTCGCCTGCAAAGGCCGCGTTGTGACCATAACTGACAATAAGCAGTGTCGGGTCTGTCAGTTTGACGTATTCCTTGAGGTGAGCATAACCTTCGGCGACCGATCCGAAGTAGGCTCGCGATTCCCCGAGAACGTTATCTCCAGCCCAACCGAGGTTGCGAACAGATAAATTTAAATTGGGATTGGCTAACCTCAAAGACATCTCCATCATCGCGTAAGTATTTTCTCGCTCGATGAAAGTGCTTCCCAGGAAAACGACCCGGTCGTTATTACGAAGTTCCCAGGCCGCAGACTTTTTGTTTTCTGCCTGAACTGACGCGAAATTTGTTGCCCAGAAAACGGCAAGGGACGCTAAAAGTAGCGTCTTTGAATTTGATAATTTAAAAAACACGATTTTCGCCTTCATTGATTCCTCTAGTTTCACAACTCAACTGATCAAATCCTACTCAGGATGATTGTGATGAGACTTCCTTAATTTTATTGACCGTCAGGCAAAACAAATGACGTTAATACCTGCATACAGAAAAATTAAATGCGATCTAGAGATTACATGGTGTCGGTATACTGCAAACGATGATAACATGCCTCGCAAAGAACGTCGAATGAAAAGAGACTTTGAATAAATAAACAGATGTCTCCTTTCTTCAGATGTTATCATCGAATTGCCAAATAATGGGAACCTCTAAAAATTGGTTCTCCTCCTTACGAAGGGGGAGTGAGAGGGGGTTTTTGACTACTATTTATAATTAAACAGTCTTCAAGAATCTCTGGAATTCATTTTTAGAGATTCCCTAAGACTAAGAAGCCAAATAATACAGACTGCAACAACCATATGAGTGAACACATTGAAATTGGTGGCGTCACCCTGCACTTAGCTCAACCTGATGTCAGCCAAAGCCCGTGGATTGGCCAAAATGAAGTGCTCAAGCAGGTTCTTGCCTGCTGGCTGGTAATCGATGAGCAGGATCTTCCATTAGCTCCGCGGTTAATCGGCGTACCTGGAATTGGCAAAACCACTTTGGCATTGGCTGCTGCCCGCCAGCGTCAGCAATCAGCTTATATTTATCAGTGCACCGCAGACACCCGACCGGAAGATTTGCTGGTCACTCCCGTGTTGGGTGAAAAGGGAACCATCCAATACCATGCTTCTGCCCTGGTCACCGCAATGATCAAAGGGGGAGTTTGCGTGCTGGATGAAGGAAACCGGATGAATGAAAAGTCGTGGGCCTCGCTGGCTCCGCTGCTTGATCATCGCCGTTATGTCGAATCAATCGTTGCAGGCATCACGATTCAGGCCTCCGATGATTTTCGCTGTGCGGTCACAATGAACGATGATGAATCGACGTTCGAAATTCCAGATTATATTCTGAGTCGCCTCCAGCCAACATTGATGCTGACGTACCCATCTCGTGAAGATGAAATGGCGATTCTGAAATATCATCTTCCATTTGCCAATGCTGACTTATTGAACCTGACCGTTGAATTCCTGCAACAAGCACACGGCTTGAAACTCGATTTTTCAACACGGGATGGCTTGAACGTATTGCGTTACGCACTGAAACGCATTGCTCAAGACCCAGAGCATCCGCTTTCCCAAGATAAAGCCTGGGCCGAATCGCTGGCCACTTGCCTGGGAGAAGACGCGGTTGACCTGGAAGAGATGGCGAAAAAAAGAGGCCAGGCCCTGGGAGGCAATATGCTCCCGATGGGACTAGGCGATTTCTTCTTTAGTCCCCAAGACCCACTGCATCCAGACTTCAACCCAGAACAAGATGACGACTTTGACGACGACGATCTTGACCAAGAGGATGATGATATTTAAGCCGGGTAAGGTCTGCTGTGCAGGCCGATTTTGACTACGTGACTTAAAGTGTTGGAGTTCACGCTTTAGCGTGCTTTTTGCGAATCGGCGGCTATCGCCTAATGGTACTTGCTTTAGAAAAAAACACATCTCGTTGGCAAATAGGCGACAGCGTATTACTCGTTGACAACGAGTGAGTCGTCGCGTTCGACTTTGAGTTTGATTAGTTTGCGTTTGTCGACATCGAGAATTGTGATTTTGAGATTGTTCCAGGTGAGCGTTTCGTTTTGCTCTGGGATTTTTCCGAATTGAGAGAAGACGAAGCCTCCAATGGTTTCGTAATCTTCATCTTCAGGAAGTTGAAGATCAAACTGTTCATTCAAATCATCAATGTGAACACGAGCATCGACTTCGAACAGTCCGGATTTAATTTTCCGGATTTCTTCTTTGGGGACTTTGTCGAATTCGTCTTCGACTTCGCCGACAATCTCTTCCAGAATATCTTCCATGGTTACCAGACCGGCTACTCCGCCGTACTCGTCGAGTACAATTGCCATGTGCACATGCTCGCCTCGCATGCGTTCCAGCAATGCTTCGATGCCTGTCGATTCTGGAACATACAACGGCTCTCGCAAAAAACTGGTCAGCGGAGTTTGCTGCTGTTGTTTGTCATACAGCTTTTGAAGAAGGTCTTTGGCGTAAAGGATGCCAACTAAATCGTCAGGAGATTCACGGTAAACAGGAACTCGCGAATGTCCAGCTTCAACCAACTGTTTGCGAACCTCTTCCAGTGGTGTATCGACCTGAATGCAAATCATCTCGGTCCTGGGAGTCATCACAGCTGTGACGTCTTCGTGCTGAATTTCCATCAGTCGTTGAATGATGCGACCTGCACTGGTTTTGATCATTCCTTCGCGTTCTCCCTCATCGATCACGGTTCGGATTTCTTCTGAGATCAAACTTGAATCGATTTCACTGGGATCTTCGCGGCCAGCCATGCGATGCACCAGCATATCGGTGGCTTCAATCAAAAGTACTGCGGGGGTGAATAGCCAAGTCAAACCGGTGAGCAGTGGCCAGGCGTAAAACAGGAAACTTTCACTGATAACACCTGCGAGGCTGCGAGGTAGCAAGTAGCCAAATCCAAGCAGGCACGCACCAATGAGAACCATATTCATCTGGGGCGGCTGATTGTAAAAAGCCAGGCCGCAATAGCCTAACACTGAAAGCAGGAACGCAACTTCAGAGGCGAGAGTTGCTCGGGCATCTTGCCTGAGAATATC
>JAESQE010000621.1 GCA_016765335.1 Planctomycetaceae bacterium | reverse complement strand
GCGACCATCCTGTTTCAAGGCGATTCGATCACCGATGCTGGGCGTGATAAAAGCGAAAAAGGTCAAGCGGCACCGAATATGCAACCGGGCATGGGAAAAGGTTACGCCTGGATGGCTGCGGCTTCGATGTTAGTTGGCAAGCATGGCAAAGACCTCACTATTTATAATCGTGGGATCAGTGGTCACAAAGTCCCGAATCTGGCTGCTCGCTGGAAGAAAGATTGCATTGATATCAAACCAGATGTGCTTAGCATTCTGATTGGCGTCAACGATATCTGGCATTGGATCAATGGAAAATACGATGGCAGTGTCGAAAAGTACGAAACCGGCTATCGCGAATTACTCCAACAAACCAGAGAATCATTACCAGACACCAAGCTGGTAATCTGCGAGCCGTTTGTGCTTAAATGTGGAGCCGTCAATGGCAAATGGTTCCCGACATTTGATGGTTACCGGGAAGTTGCTAAGAAACTGGCCGAAGAGCAAAAAGCTGTTTTTGTCCCGTTCCAATCGATGTTCGACAAAGCGATTGAATACGCACCAGCTAACCACTGGGCTGGTGACGGCGTGCATCCGACTGCCAACGGGGCTGCATTAATGGCTTCGGCCTGGGTCAAAGCAGTGAGTCATGTTGCTTCGTAATGAATAATTTGCGTCATAGAATTCTCCGGCTGACTACGATTAGCTGGAGTTTTTTTACAGCTAATCCCGAAACTCAACAGTATTATCTATTGAAACAAAAAGCACGCTAAAGCGTGAACTCGAACATTTATTCTGATCTGACTGGGCTGACATGCAGTTCTCTAAAGAAACATTGCTGAATGTGCCTGCTCAGTTTGCATTCAACTGGCACGCGCATCCCGATGCGCTGCGTAAATTGCTTCCCCCGTGGGAAAACATCAAAATCATTCAGCAAACCGGCACGATAAAAAATGGCGACCGGGTAAAATTAAAGATTC
Source organism: Planctomycetaceae bacterium (assembly GCA_016765335.1). Lineage (GTDB taxonomy): Bacteria > Planctomycetota > Planctomycetia > Planctomycetales > Planctomycetaceae > Rubinisphaera. Next base: position 3,349 of record JAESQE010000621.1, on the reverse strand, counting down.
CGATTGCACCAGGTTTACGAACGCAATGGCTCGCAGAACATTGTGGTTATGAAGCGTTCCATCAATTTGAAGATGTTCAACTCAAAGGGCCTTTTCGGGATTGGCACCACACTCACATCTTTGAACCGGTTTCTGAAACCTCTTGCAAGTTAATAGACAAAATCGAATACACCTTGCCGCTGGGGAATGTCGGAGCATTTCTTGGAAAGAGTTTTGTTCAATCGAAACTGAAAGCACAGTTCACTTACCGCCATCGACAAACAAAGACTGAACTCGAATTACATGATCAGTATTGCAACCGTCCTCCGATGCGTATCTTGCTTTCGGGTTGTTCAGGATTGATCGGGTCTTCCCTGGCTTCATTTTTAAGAATGGGAAGTCATGAGGTTGTTCGACTCGTCAGAAACAAACAAGTCGCTGAACAAGATCCTCAAGCGGTTTTCTGGGATCCCAGTCGTGGTGAAATTGAGCGTTCGACTCTGGAAGGTTTCGATGCCGTGATTCATCTCGGCGGAGCCAACATCGCAGAGCATCGCTGGACCGATTCCTTCAAAGAAGAAATGATTCAAAGCCGAGTTCGTTCGACACAGTTACTTGCCTCGGTGCTGGCAACCCTGGATCAAAAGCCTTCCACGTTCATTGTAGCATCTGCTATCGGTTGTTATGGGGATCGAAAAGACGAGATCATGACGGAAGACTGCGAATCGGGAGTTGGTTTTCTTCCGGAAGTTGGACGCCAATGGGAAGCCGCAGCTGAGCCTGCACGTCAAGCAGGAATCCGTGTGGTCAATCCTCGCATTGGTGTTGTGCTGACACCGGACGGGGCTGCATTGAAGAAGATGCTCACACCGTTTCGCTTAGGATTAGGGGGAGTTGCCGGAAGCGGCAAACAATACTGGAGTAGCATCTCGATTCACGATGTGGTTGCTGGGCTGCACTTCATATTGAGAACCGATTCCCTGGCAGGCCCGGTCAATCTTGTGATGCCACAACCTGTGACTAATCGAGAATTCACCAAAACACTCGGCAATGTACTCAATCGCCCCACCGTTTTTCCGCTGCCTGTACCATTTATCAAACTGTTACTGGGTGAAATGGGAGAAGCCCTGCTACTGGAAAGCACACGCGTTGTCCCTGAAAAGCTACTCCAAGCCGGCTACGAATTTCAACAACCAACGCTCGAAGATACCTTTCGGCATCTGCTGGGAAGGTAAGCAGTCAGCGGAAGGTCTTTTTCCACACCGTTATTTATCGAGCGGTCCAACCACCATCCACGGTGATCATGCTTCCGGTGAGATAGCTGGAAGCGTCGCTGGCTAAGAAGATGGAGGCTCCCTGGATTTCTTCGAGTCTTCCCCAGCGATTCAAAGCAACAGCTCCAACGATGAATTTTTTGGCTTCTTCGGAATCTGCAATCGGTTCATTCATGGGGGTCAGGAATGGACCGGGGCAAATGGCGTTTACACTGATGCCAAACTCAGCCAATTCCAGCCCCAACGCCCGTGTCATCTGTACTACAGCTCCTTTACTCGTGGCATACGGCGTGCGATTTGCCAAACCGACCAACCCCAGCGTGCTCGCCATGTTAATGATGCGCCCGGAGTGTTGTTTTTTCATCTGGGGAACAACAGCCTTTGAGCACAGCCACATCCCGTCAACATTAATTTGCTGAACCTTACGGAATTCATCAAAGCTCAACTCGTCGATCGCTCCTCGAATATTGATGCCAGCGTTGTTGATCAGAATATCGATCTTGCCTAACTCTTGCAGGCAGCGGCTGACCATCTGAGAAACAGCTTGCTCATCGGAAACATCTGCTTGAAACGCAATTGCTTTGCAGTTGTATTCTTTCGCAATCGTCTCAGTTGCTGTTTCTGCTTCTTCCAGGTTTCGGCTTACGAGCATCAAGTTTGCCCCAGCAGAAGCCAGGCCAGCTGCCATGGCTTCGCCCAGACCTTTGGATCCTCCTGTAATCAAAGCGACTCGATCAGTTAAATCAAACTGTTTTATTCCCGGCCATCGAGGCATGAATCTCTCCTGAAATCTCGAATAAGAAAAGAAAGTAAATTGATACAGTAAACAATTGAGTTCTCACTTTTTGACAACGTGAATATGTTTCGCCTTCTGAGTGTCGGTTTGCGGAAAATCGCTTCGGAAATGGACTCCGCGAGATTCCGTTCGCTCCTGTGCAGAAACCAGCATCAAACGTGCTACCAGCAACATGTTCTGCAATGACCAACCAGAAACCTCGTCAAACTCCTGCTGAGAAACATAACGATCCCAGAACTGAACCTGTTTGATGGCTTCCTGTAATCCTTTTTCGTCGCGTCTAATTCCAACTAATCTCCACATCAGACTCATTAAAGAGTTGCGGATATCCTGCAAGTCCAGTTGTCCGGCTTCTGGGGGAGGACCAGACCAGTCGGTTTTCAAAGGCATCGCACAAAAATGATCGGACACTTTTTTCGCTTCTTCAGAGGCAGCTTTGCCCGCAGCTTTACCATGATACAACCCTTCGAGCAAACTGTTGGATGCCAGACGGTTGGCCCCATGCAACCCACTGGAAGCAACTTCCCCAGCTGCCCATAACCCGGGCAGAGAAGTTTTCCCGTGCTCATCGATCACAACTCCTCCGATCATGTAATGCGCACCAGGACGGACCGGGATAGGATCTTCTGCGATATCTAAACCAAACTTTGCACAAACCTGCGAAATGTTCGGAAAGCGATCATTAATCAACGACCGGTCCAAATGCCGCAAATCCAGATAGACGCACGAATGTTTCGTTTTTTCCATCTGAGAGATAATCGAACGACTGACAATATCTCGCGGAGCCAACTCAGCCGCTTCGTCATACTCTGGCATGAAGCGGTGACCGTTGGAATCGATCAGGTACGCTCCTTCTCCACGCACTGCCTCTGAAATTAAATACCGAGACCCGCCAGCAATATACAAAACCGTGGGATGGAACTGCATCATTTCCATGTCCCGCATGCGAACCCCTGCTCGGTAAGCAATCGCATGCCCATCACCGGTCGCAATCTCCGGGTTGGTCGTTTCCCGATACAATCGCCCTGCTCCTCCGGTGGCCAGAATTGTTTGCTTGGCCCACACAAAGGTTTTGCCGTGATATGGATTCCAGACCAATGCCCCGACACAAGAGTTATCGTGCGTCAGCAAATCGATGATAAAAGTTTTTGACCACAGATGAGTTGTCGAACGCTGGCGAACAGATTCCAGCAAGGCTCGCATGAGTTCGCGTCCTGTTGCATCGCCTAAGGCATGCACAATGCGGCGGTGACTGTGTCCACCTTCTTTGGTTAGTGCCAGGCCAGATTGCGATTTATCG
>JAESQE010000620.1 GCA_016765335.1 Planctomycetaceae bacterium | reverse complement strand
GTTCAAGTGAAGATCAAGAAGCAAAACTACCGGAAGACAACTCAGTAACCGTTCCCTTGGGAGCATTGCAAGAGGTCATGAATTCTTTCTTGAAACCAGGAAAGCAAAAAGTTGACTCTGAACCGCAGCCTGAAAACTTAAACATCCAGAGTCTTGAAGTAGAAGAAACAGCAATCTGAATCGACAGCAATGTCGTCAATGTAATTTGCTGAAATAAATAACAGTTTGTGTATACCGTGTTGAGAGAAACCATTTCGGGGGCAGGAGCCAATTGAAGAAACAGATTCTTCTTGCAGTCTCCAGTTCCCACACCATCAACACGGCAAGTTAAAAACCAAGATAACCCGCCTTCACAGGCATTAACGGAGTGCAAGGATGCAACCGTTTCGAATGATATTGGCTTTTGCGGTAACCGGAATTATTTTCTGGTCACCCGGAGTCACCCACGCACAGACTAATAATGCCCCCGTTGCTCAAGGGGAAATTTACCATGTCCTTTCGGCTCGTAATGAATTAACTCTCACCGAGAAATTCTCGCGAGTGATCGAACTCGACAATTTCATCGCCCGTGTCGATGGCTTCGATCCGGGAATCCTGACGGTTACTACGATACTAAAAAACCCTAAGCAGGTTCGTATTCAGGCCAACACAGCAGGTGTAACAACATTGGTTTTGGTTGATGAGCATGATAAAACTTATTCGATAGAAGTTTTTGTCGAAGGGGATGTTCGCCATCTCCAGGCTTATATCATTCGATTCTTCCCAGACTCTTCTGTAACAGCTGTCAAAGTGAAAGACAGCGTTGTGCTTCGAGGAGTTGTTGCAGATCCCTCACATATTTCTCAAATTACAGAAATCGCTGAGGAATTCTTCCCGAAAGTCATCAATCAGATGAATTTTGGAGCAGCGACTCAGGTTCGTCTGCAAGTAAAAATCATGGAGGCGCAGCGGTCAAAAATTCGACAACTGGGCTACAACTGGTCGTTATTGACCAACAACGGATACATTTCGAGCAACCCAGGAAGCCTGGCAACACCATTGGGAGTCACACTGAATTCCGGTGGGGGAAACCTTCTTGAGTATGGAGCGAACGGGCTTGCAGATTCTTCTATCAACTTTGGTGTTGTGAGTGGTTCCAGTATTTTTCGAGGATTTTTGGAAGCTCTTAAGCAGGAAGGTTTGCTACGTGTTCTGGTCGAGACATCAATCGTTGCAGACAGTGGTCGACCAGCTTCACTGCTTTCTGGTGGTGAATTTCCAATTTTAGTCCCGCAGGCATTGGGAACACTTTCTGTCGAATGGCGTGAATTCGGTGTCAAATTAGAAGCGGTCCCAATCGTACTTGGGCAAGGTCAGATTCTACTGGAAATTGCACCTGAATTCAGCGAACGCGACTTCGCAAATGCGGCAACATTAAACAACACAATTATCCCTGCGATCACAACTCGGCGATCCAATACGCAAGTTCGTATGAGAATGGGACAAACCTTGATGATTGGTGGCTTGATCGCCACTCGCTACACCGCCGAAACCTCCAAAATCCCTATACTCGGTGATCTTCCTATTATTGGAGCAGCCTTTAGAAGAGTCCGATATGACGAAAACGAAACGGAACTGATTATTCTGGTCACTCCAGAATATGCCGCTCCGTTAGATCCTAATCAAGTCCCCGAAGGGGGACCGGGCATGTTCAGCGATGTGCCAACGGACCGTGAATTGTTTATGCAAGGGCTGATCGAAGTTCCAAAGTATGGCGGACCAATTCCACCAATGGAAGTCTACTCGAACGGTCCTGTGCACCACTCTGGCCCAGCAATACCTCGGGCACCAGAGAGAATGCCACCTCAAATTCAACACCTTCCGCCACAACCGCAGCCCAATAGCCAGTCCAGATACATTCCCCTGGAAAGTACACAGATACAAAATACACAGAGTAAAAACCTGAACAGTTCAGAAGTGATACCACGTTTGCCTGCACCGGAAAAAGCGAAGGGACTTCAATCGTTGCCTGAACCATTTCCTGTCTTGCCAGTCCCACCGGTCAAGACATCGAATACGCAAATAAATACCGATAATAAAATCGCAACACTTAAGGGCTGGCATCAACAAACGAAAAAGCCGATTCCTCCCCTACCTTCTCTTGGGAAGCCAGTAGGTTCATTGAAAAACAGAACACCTTCAAAATTTAGCTGGGCAGATCAGAAAGACACCGAAGGGGGAGAGCCTCCATCGCTTATTTTACCAATCGATTTTAAGAAAGAAGTCATCACGAAGCCATAAAACGAAGCCACAGGCAAGGGTTGAGAGAATATTCAACACAATAAAAAATATACGAATGCGTGTCAGTTCCTGAGTTTTCATTGTTTCCTGTTTTCAATATCAAAATAAGTCAGAGTCCGTTTCTATGCGAAATATATTTGGAGTCATTACCTTATGAAAAGGGTCGTTCGGCTAGCGGTCGTAGACCCCAATGATGCGACGCGTGCCCACCTGAAAAACCTGATGTTGGGTGTGGATAGCGTCTGGTTGGAAGCGGAATGCGCCCAGTACGAGTTCTTCATGGATGTTGCTCTGCAAACTCAGCCGGACATGGCGATGATCTCTCTGGATGCGAATCAGCAGGGAGCTTTGAGTTTAATTGAAAACTTGAAAAAGAATGTGCCCAGCTGCTCGATCATTGTCGTCAGTAGCTCTCAGGAAGGCAGCCTGATCCTGCAAGCCATGAGATGCGGTGCACAAGAATTTCTAAACTTCCCGCTAAAACTCGAAGACTTTATGTCTGCACTAGATCGTGTACGGCTCGCAGGCCGTAGTGGAAATGATGCAAGTGAAGTTCGGGAATCGCAGGTCATTACAGTCGCAGGAGTCAATGGAGGGGTTGGTTGCACTTCGGAGGCGGTGAATCTTGCCTGTGCATTGGCAAAAAACGAAGACAACACGATTGCGCTACTTGACTTGGATCTCGCACTTGGGGATTCAGACGTCTGGCTAGACATCATTCCTGATTATACGATTCAGGATGTTGCAGAGAATATTACTCGCATCGATTACTCACTGCTCAAACGGTCCTTGACCAAGCACGACAGCGGTTTGTTCCTGCTGCCCCGACCTGTGAATATTGATTCTAATTTCTCGTTAGGCACTGACGAACTTCAGAGAATTATCGCATTACTCAAAGCAACTTTTACGCATCTGATTATTGATATCAGCAAGTCGTACAATGAAATGGAACTGGCTGCCATTGAAGCTTCCGACACAACATTGTTGGTGGCACAACTGGATTTGCCTTGCCTGAGAAACGTCGTTCGACTCATTCAATTCTTTGATCAAGACGAACCCATCGGAGATAAACTGAAAATCGTTCTGAATCGATTTGGCCTGAATGATACACAAATTAGCCTCAATAAGGCCTTGGAGATTATCGGGCGAGAAGTGTTCTGGAAAATCCCAAACGATTTTGCTGCAATGGTTGAGTCACGAAATAATGGCATCCCGCTCATCACTCAGGCTCCTAAAGCAAAAGTGACAAAATCCTACATGGACTTGGCAGCAACACTTTCAGCAGGTAAGTCAGATAACGCACCGGAAGCTCCGGCAAAGAAAAGTTTGTTTAGTTTTCTGGGAAGCGGAAAATGAATTCGTCCATGGCCGCAAAGGCCACCCCAAGATGTGCGGATAATGTCTGCATTACCGATTGTGACATGACGAACTAGTTTTTAC
>JAESQE010000619.1 GCA_016765335.1 Planctomycetaceae bacterium | reverse complement strand
CCAGTTCTTCCAACGAACCAATCAGTTCAAAAGGAATGTGCATTTTCTGAGTGATGAGCCAGTTTGTAGCAGCATCAGGCGGAAAATGCTCAGGCGGACTTACTAAAAGGATGCGAACATCTACTCTGTGATTATGCAGAAAGCGGGCTATCACAAAGCCATCTCCAGCGTTGTTCCCTTTGCCTGCAACGATTGTGACTGGGCCAGTTGGTTGTTGAGAGATTAAAAGCTCTGCACAGCCTCGACCGGCGTTTTCCATAAGCACAATGCTGGGCATGCCGAACTGCTTGATGGCAATTCGGTCCACTTCTCTGACCTGAGATTGCGTAAGAACCAAAGGCATCATAGCTCTCAATCGATTGTTTCAATGTCTTTCGGAATTAAGCGGGAAAGACGTTCTCCCCCGATTGCAGCAACTTCCAGAATTTTGGAGAGTTCCACTGGCTCCAATGCGTCAGGCAGGCACAGATCTGTCACAACGGAAAAGCCAAGCACTCGCATGCCAGCATGTTGAGCCACGATCACTTCGGGCACTGTTGACATCCCGACGACATCTGCCCCGAAAGCTTTGAGCATCCGATATTCTGCACGAGTTTCCAGGTTCGGCCCAGAGACAGCGACAAAAACTCCAGTTTGTGCGGGGATATCTAAAGAGAGCGCACTGGCTTTAGCTACTTGAATCAACTCAGCATCATAAGGCGCTGACATATCTGGAAAACGCGGACCGAGTTGATCGTCATTCACGCCACGCAAAGGATTCTCGGGCAACATATTGATGTGATCTTCAATGATCATAATATCAGCCAGTGAGTACTGAGTATTCATTCCACCAGCCGCATTGGTGACAATCAAAATTTCGCAGCCCAGCTGTTTCATTACCCGAACCGGGAACGTCACTTCCTGTAACGAATAACCTTCGTAGTAATGGAAGCGTCCTTCCATCGCCATAATGTTCTGACCCGCCAACTTGCCGCACACCAGCTGACCGGTATGTGATTCTACGGTTGATTGTGGAAAATGAGGAATCTCTTCATACGGCAAGACAGCTTGTTGATCGATCTGTTCGGACAAGCCTGAAAGGCCAGTCCCCAGGATCAACCCAATTTTAGGCCGCTCGGGGTATTTCGCTGAAATTGCCTGACAAGCGGCATCAATTTTTCCTGCCAATTCACGCATATTATTTTTCCATAGGACATCTTGTTTGATGTCGGAGTCATTTGAACCAGAAACTTAAATAGCATCATCGCCGAGGAAGTCCTCGTCCTCGTCATCCTCCTCGTCCTCGTCGTCCTCGTCGTCGTCATCAAATTCATCATCGAACTCTTCGTCGATATCCTCGTCAGGATCTTCGTCGAATTCCTCATCTAGATCTTCTTCATCGAAGCCGTCATCATTGTCGTCGTCTTCATCATCGTCGTCATCGAATTCTTCACTGAACTCATCGTCCTGTTCGCCTACGGCTACTGGATGGTAATTGTAATTATTTTCTTCGACGGTTGGATCAAACTCGTTGATGCTTGATCCAGTTGTTGTGATGACTCCAGTCATAGTTAAAGCCCTCTGCATAGCAATACAAATTCTAATACTGTTAAGTGACAGGAAACCTCCCTGCCTTCCACGGACAATAAATAGATAAGACGGCCCCACAACGCAAGCTAAATGCGTAACAAAATTGGAGGAAATGTTCCTAGAACACTTCGCCACAGTGAACGCCACAAATCTATTTCATTTCAACGTCTATTCCAATTCCACCCATCAAGCATTGCTGCATCTTAAGAGTTGTGAAAGTTGTTTAAGACGAATGTTGGTTTTATGTTCCCCTGAGGAAAAACTGTCAAGCGAAATCTGCACTAAATAAACAAAATAGTGACGGTTTGAAGAAAAAACAATCGTAAGGAAACTACCACAATTTCATCAAGTTCATATTCTCTTATTTCGAGAAATCATGTTATTATCCTCACCCGTTGCTGAGTCGTCTTGCCAATATTTTCAGGCCAAGACTGCCCCGTAGCATGAAGGTTTAAAGAGAATCTTCACGCACGATCACATCGAATCGTGCAGTATTTTTAGTCCTTTTGTCTTAGTGAGATCAGTATTTATTGTGGAAACGTTGCCCGACAATGTGATGCCAAGTTTTGGCGTTTTTATGGATGAAACTCAGTTTTGGGTCATGCATCGACGAAAATATTACGGTCCATTCGATTATCAATGGAGTCTGGATCTGTACGGAATCGAACTACTTTATCAACGCGAAAAGTATGGGGAGTGTTGCAGCGACGAAGAATTCTTTGCTGATTTGAAGCCGTATTGCTTGCCTGCCAGGGTCAGCGAAGTGGCTACTGTAGTCTCCGGAACGGTCGTTTCCTGCATTTTTCGCTGCATTATGTCCCAAGACAGACTTCAAAAGATCACCGAAAATCTCAAGAAACTCGGGCTGGAACGCTACACCATCAGCCAAAAGCAATAGGTATTTGCTTCTCCCTTGAATGTGCCCAATATCCTTGGCTGAAACTATCCTTGGCTGAAACAATGTAAAATTGTAAGGAATGCTCTTCTTCAAGTTGGTCTTCGTCTGAGAACGAATTTCAGATATTTTATGCATATTCGCGTATAAACCCCCTCTCAAACTCTCCTTTTGATAAGGGGGAGTACCAATTTTCAGAGGCACTCTTAAAAGAAAATGTCCTTGGTGATTCGAGTAGAAAGTTTTGAAATGGATTTCGCTTCTCGAAAGAGTAAAACCGTTACAGGGACAGGCATCTATGGCTTGTTATTGCTGGTCTGCATCCATTTGGCTGGTTGTACCCAGATGACTACGCTCTTAAATACGGCACAGCAAGAAGAAACACTTTTTGCGGAAGCTGAAAAGCATCGAGAAGAATTTCTCAGCGTCAGGTCGCCGGAATCGATTCAATGGCTACTTGCAAACCTGATGCAAAATGGCATGAGCAAAGGAGACGTTGATCGGGTTCTGGGGGAACATGGCAGCCGATATTTCGACGACAAGGAAATTCTATCTGGCGAAGGACTTTATCGCTTAGACGACATCGTTTACAGCTGGGGGCCAGACAAACAAGGCAACGCTTACATGCTCGTGTTTCGTGATAACAATTTGATTAACTATGATAATTCCAGCAAGAAAAACGATCTTCCCCAGTCTGATAAATTTCTCTGACATCCCTTATTGTCCGATAACATTTTGTACTTACAAAAGCACGATGGCAGCTGAGAATATGGGCATATTGAAGCTACTAGTCCTTCTGCGGTTAAATGGTAGAGGACTTAACAATTTTGGAATTTGATATTCTGACGCTTCACCCAGCGTAGCCGGTAACAAAATAGGAAGAAATAAGATAAACCGCGGAGACACAGAGGTCACAGAGGAAAACCCAGGTGAGCCTTATTTCCTCGCAAAACGAGACGGTATACCTTGAGTTATATT
>JAESQE010000618.1 GCA_016765335.1 Planctomycetaceae bacterium | reverse complement strand
TGCCTGATGATAAAAACCCGCCTGTTCCCGCCGTTGGGTCGTAAATGGTGCGGATAATTCCTGATCCCGTTAAAACTGCATCATCTTCCATGAATACTAATGATGTTGTGAGGCGTACTATATCGCGCGGGGTAAAATGCTCTCCCGCTGTTTCGTTTGAGCTTTCAGCGAAGCGGCGGATTAGCTCTTCAAATACCAAGCCCATTTCATGATTGGATATGGCTTTTGGGCTAAGGTCTGTTTTTTTAACCTTTTGCACTATTTTATAAAGTAAGTTTGCATCATTCAACTGCCCTATAAATTCTGCAAATTTGAAATGCTCGAATATCTCACGCGCATCTTTGGAAAACCCCTGAATATAGGATTCTAAATTATCTTTGATCCCTGCTTCGCCGAGTTTTGATAAATCCATTTTTGAGGTGTTAAAAAATGAAAGTCCGTTTGTTGCGCGAAGGAGTAATTTTTCTTGGGCTTCTTCGGTCAGTTCCATTTTCTTGATTTTATCGAATTCTGATAGAACGTTTTCTTTGCTTTCTTCTAAAACTCCCTCAAGGCGGCGCAGCAACGTAAACGGCAAAATAACACGACCATATTGGCTTTGTTTAAAATCACCGCGTAACAAGTCTGCTAATGTCCATATATATGCAGCGAGATTGTTGGGTGTTTGTGTCATTTAGATCGTTTCCTATACTCATTTTGAAGCGTTTATTTATTTTTTAATAATCTTAATTTATTTACTAAAAATTACCACTGATTTTTATATAATCTAGTCGTTATGATCTAATTTCAGCACTTAAGCTGTGTTTTCCATGCTTAAGTGCTGAAATCTATATAACATCTTGTTGTGCATGATATATTTATCGTCATTTAAGGTATCCTAGTCTTTTTTACGTACGTTTGTGGGGTTTTGGCTTTATATTTTGATGGTTCGTAAAAATGTAGTTATGATGTATTTTGATAATATGAAAAAAGGCATGAATAAAGGGGTGTAGCCATGACATATGAAGAAGCATTAGAATTGTTTGGTTTAAGTAGAATCCCCTCGGAGGCTGTTCTTAAGATATTAAGGAATGATGCTGTTAAAGCCGCCGTAGAACAAAAAGATGAAGAGCGTCAAAAAGCCATAAATTCTGCCTTTGCGGTGCTAATCGGTAAAGAAGATGCGGAAATTGCCGATGGTCAAGGCGAAAAGCGCACAGGACCATCTGGACTTGTTAAGGCTGTTTGCAGCGAGCATAAAGACAAGGCCTTTGTGCTGGAATGGCAAAAAATGCCTGCGGAAGCTCAGGATAATACAGACAAGGTCATGATGAGTAACCCGCAACGCCTTGAATGGGATTCCAAGATTGATGGTTATGTGCGTATTGATAGTGTAGGTAAGCGTTTCAATTACGATGATAAAGAATACAGCAAAGCCGATGGTAGCCCCTTTGATGCAAAAACGAGGAGCTGGACTTCCGGCTTTGAAGCAGAAATTAAATTCAGTTCACACGCACCCTGCCCCTCATGTCACGCCCCGCATTTTCAATGGTGTCAATATTGCGATACAATTTTTTGTCACAGAGGCCGTGATGATTACCCAGACCAATCCTATACATGCCCCGAATGTGATGGCGGGTATAGTTGGGGTGGTAATTCTGGCGAGTCTATAAAAACGGTCTTTGACGGTAAGCATCTTCGCTCATTAACAGCAGAAGAGCGCAAAAGCATTGCCAATACAAAGCTCCTAAAAAAGTAAGGGTGTGTATCCATGCCCGCTACTATTTTCCTCGTTCTTATTGGTTATATTCTTTATGGCCCTGGCCCAGATCGCCCAGACAATTGGAGAAAACGACGGTAATATTGAAAATCTGGCCATGGGTGTGCGCGAAGCGGATTTTTACGAGATGACGATGAATGTGGGGGTGCGGGATTTGAAGCATCTCAACCGGATTATTGCCGGTATCAGAGCCTTGCCGATTGTCAGTTCAATCACACGAATTAGCGGCTAGAACCCCTTGATTTTCTTCGCTGCAATCGTCATATTAAATTATAATGCCATCACATATGATAGAATTAAGCTGGGCCTTCTGGTAAAATCAGCGTGCAGCCACAATTCATTCACTAAATATTGTTACCATTCTTATATATTCTGATTGGAACACAGGTTTATAAATCGGGCCATCCGGCAGTTCCGGATGACCAAGTTACGTTAATTGATGGGTTCCGGGTTAAGTTTGACTATGCTGTTCGCTCGCCGCAAAAAACTGAATTTTTTTCAACGCCTGAAGGTCTGGATATGGCCACAAAACGGGTGGAAACGGGCGGCGAGCTATGTCTGGCGCCGGGTCTGGCGGCTTAAGGGAACGCCGCATATTATTGCACTTGGTTTTGCCGCCGGCGTTTTTGCTTCCTTCACCCCGTTTATCGGCTTTCATTTTCTTATAGGCTTTGCCGTAGCGTGGGTTTTCGGAGGTAATTTAGTAGCCTCCGCGCTGGGAACATTTGTCGGCAATCCTATTACCTTTCCTTTTATCTGGTGGTTTACGCTAAGTGTCGGCACTCGCATTCTGGGCCATGGTACAGTGGAGTTTGATTGGGACTGGGCGAGATTATTCAGTGATTCCTACACTAACATCTGGATGATCATGAAACCGATGATTGTAGCTGGTGTGCCCACAGGTATTGTTGCAGCCGCTCTCAGTTATTTTCTGATTCGCCCCGCTATTGAGGCCTATCAGGCCGGGCGACGGCAAAAATCTAAAAACACTCATATCATGTGATGTTAAACCAGGGGCATGTTAAGCGCAGATGATTATTGGCATTGGCAGTGATTTAATAGATATTCGCCGCATAGAGCGAACGCTTGAGAAATTTGGCGACCGTTTTGTGAACCGCGTATTTACCGATGTAGAGCGTCAAAAGTCCGAAAAACGCAAACTGCGGGCAGCTTCCTACACCAAGAGATTTGCTGCTAAAGAGGCCTGCTCAAAAGCTTTGGGTACCGGATTTCGCAAAGGTGTGTTCTGGCGTGATATGGGGGTGGTAAATCTGGCTTCAGGCCAACCAACCATGCAGCTTAGTGGTGGTGCGCTTGCTCGCTTAAGAGAAATTACACCACCTGCATCTACCGTTGACATTCAGCTCAC
>JAESQE010000617.1 GCA_016765335.1 Planctomycetaceae bacterium | reverse complement strand
GATCTCGACTTGCTGATTTTTGTGGTAAAAAACCAGATGAGACAGTCATGCCCTGTTTTATTCAAGCGAGTAATGTTTGCAAAACGTCACCAGGCAAAACACGCATTAACCCGGACGAACCGAAATTATTGTATTGATCACTCATACGATATACATGATACAAAGTATAAGGTTGAACGCGACTGTGCATTAACAACTACAGACAATAAGCGACTTCTGTTTTACAGTACCGGTCACATAGATGACAATTTCTGCGGTGAATATGATGAACATCATGAATACTTAACTGAAACAGGTTATGTTTACGATTTTCAGGTGGAGTGTAGGCATAACGATTTGTTTTGTGACGTTATTAAATACGCAGCTATAGAATGCGATTTCATTGTCATAGATACCAATGGAGTATTGTTTCAGCCTGATGAAGTAGATCCAGACATCATAGTCTTGTAATCTCTGCAACAATAGCAACTGAACAACCCCGGTAGAATTATCTGCCGGAGTTGTTTACTTCGGATTATGATGACGATGGTCGGCTGACGAAGTTGACGAATCCGGAGGGGGAAGTTACTTCGTTTTCGTTTGATGCGGCTGGGAATTTGGCGTTGGTTGTGAATCTGAATAGTGCCTCGACCACGCTGACCTCTTTTGCTTACGGGTTTGATGGTGTCGGGGATCGCACGGGCGTTGTCGAAGCCAATGGCAATTACGCCAACTGGAAATACGATGGTACGAATCAGCACGGGGCGGATCATTACTACTCGGCTTGGTCGTGGAATACGCTGACGCTGCCTCAGTGGGAAATTGCGACCGCTGATGATTGGCATCTGCTGTCTGTTGATGCGTTGGCAACCTACTCGAATCGCCAAGGCTGTCGGGTTACCTCGCCCCACTATTTACGATGTGTTGAGGCGGCATCTCGGCAGATAATTAAGACCTTCATTCTCAGTCGTGTGCAGCAACATTGCAAAGTTTGAAATCGCCAAAGGCGAATTCATGAACATTACCGTATTCAAATCAAAGGGGCGAACAAACTACGTTTGCCAATGGACTGACCCAATCACCGGGCGAAAGAAGACCCGCTCAGCACGAACCAAAAGAAAACGCGATACAGAACGCTTTGCGGGGAACCTCAAACGGGAACTGGTCAACGGGACGTACTACGAAGATATCCGCATGACGTGGGAGGCCTTCCGAAAAAGATTTGATGAGGAATACTTATCAACACATCCTGAATCGACATGCAGACGGTATCGAACTGCATTCAATTCATTGGAACGAATCATCAATCCAAAGATGCTTTGCAGTTTGAACGAGGCTGCAATCAGCAAGTTTCAGGCAGGCATGAGGAGGCTGAAAAATGCCGAGGCAACCATCAAGGCAAATCTTGTCCTTTTGAAGGCGTCTCTCGCATGGGCGGTCGAGCAAAAGTTTATCCCGGTTGCTCCCAAGATACGGATGCCGAAACACGCCCCATCGATGAAAGGGCGACCAATCACACTGGAAGAGTTTGAGCGTCTGATAGATAAAGTTACGTTATTAGCTCAAAGACGCCTGCTGAGTGGGTATTCCTGCTCAAGGGGTTGTGGTGGTCCGGTTTGCAAATCAGTGAAGCGATGAATCTTCATTGGACTGACGATAGTGATCTGTGCGTCGATTTTTCGCAGGAATTCCCGATGCTAGTAATCCAAGCTCACGCACAGAAATCAAAACAGTACGAACAAATACCAATCGTCCCAGACTTTGCAGAGCTGTTGCGGTCAGTCCCCAAGGAAGAACGAACAGGCTACGTGTTTAATCCCATTCCGAAACGCAACAGGGGAACCAGGCTACGTTCAGATACAACATCAACACTGATTTCACGAATTGGTAAAGCGGCTGGGATACTTGTCGGGGAGTCACTTTCAGGCAAGAAGAAACACGCATCAGCTCACGACCTGAGAAGGTCTTTCGGTTTCCGATGGTCGCGTAAACTGATGCCGGCTGACCTAAAGGAAATCATGCGACATTCATCCATTCAAACCACGATGGACTTCTATGTTGGCAGCAATGCAATCGAGACTGCAAGGGGTTTGTGGGGATCCTGCTAACACTTTGGCTAACAGTCTCCCTAAAGCTGAAAATTTAACTGCTGGTTTTACGCCATAACCTGTTAATAGATAACAGGTTAAAAATGGGGACGCAGGGATTTGAACCCTGGACCTACCGATTAAAAGTCGGGACACAACCGCCGGTGACTATCGGACTAGGGTGGTTATACCCTACAGGCGTAGTTTATTGTGACGTACCGGTGATGATTGGATAGGCGTTGATTTAGCGTCTGGAGGTCGTCGCTGGGTACCAGATTGGGTACCAGTTTTGATGTTTCGTGGCAGCGTCAGTTAACACCCCTGGCTAACACCCCTAGTGATCATTCTGTATTTTCTTTGTAATTGAATTAGTACAATAAGTTTTCGGCATTCTGTGCGTGGCCACATTGTACCGAAGGGAGCATTAAAATCTGTCCATTTTGTGACTTCAAACGGTGGCACCATTCCCAATCATGAGCTGGGGTTCCCTGAAAATGCGTTCCCCAATAGCGTGGGGTTCGAGAATCCCAGTACATCAAGCATCCTGTTCCACAAAAATCTACGGACATAGGGGCTGTGCCAAGCACACGTAGTTCCTGTGGTGCTTCATTGTCATCTAGCCAGCCGCCGACATATCGAGATGGTTGGTGACGACTTCGGTAGCAACCAGAAACTGCCTGGGGAGGAATAAAGCCCTCAAGAGCCACTTCAAATAATTTGTGTCCAGCATTCACGGGGACAATAATGTCATCTTCAACAATCCAATGAATATCGCCACGCATTTCTGAACGCAAGCGATTGCAGGCGTGCGACATGAACTGAGCAACCTTTTCACGCCTTTGCTTTTCATTCTCATAGACAAATTGGTGAGAAAACGGGATAATTTGAATCGAACCGAATACGAGAGTATATCTATTTGCTTCTTTTCGAATCATTTCTTTTATATGGACATCAGAGGAGTTGTCCAGGATGGTCAGGTCAATGGGGTGTTTTGTCCTAATTGACTTTACAGAATTGGCGAGGCAAGACATCCATTCTTTGAACAAATCAGGCACCCTGCCAGAGAAAATAGATCCCACACTAACCCGTGCATTTAGCTTTCTTATTTCAGGAAAGTACGGAAGTTTTATGTTTTTATCTTTCTTGTGAGTTTGCGACGACCAGGAGTCAGAGCGTTGCCTGTAATTAAGCACGGCGTCACTTCTCTGAGGCTTCCCTAAGCGGCTCCCTCTAATTGCAAGATCCCAGTCCCACATGGTTCTAAAATTGTCCTGCCACCGGCCTGAAGCCATAAATGCATGTCGGTTCCATAATGCCGAGGTGTTAACAAAATTGTTTCTCCAAATGTCGCTATCATCCCAGTCGGGAATTCCCCAAAAAGTATCATGGTCCCCAAATGCTTGAGCTGAGCAATATGAAAAAGGAGTGTCCTCTTTCATCGCTTCAAGGTGTTTTTCGACAAAGTCTGGAGGAAAGATGTCATCACCGTCTAAAAATGTGATAAAATTTCCAGTTGAAGCATCAGCCCCTGCATTTCGAGCTTCACAGACACCTTTGTGGTGTGGGGTGGCAAGCACTTTAACCCCATGGCCTTTGTATTGACTTGCGACATCCAGGGAGTTGTCATAGCTACAGTCATCGGAGTAAATCACTTCGCAAGCAACAGTCTGAGACAGTGCTGACTCCAAGGCTTCAGCAAGGTATTTGGCGTTGTTTCTTGCAGCAATAATTATTGATACCGTTTTTTTTGATAATAATTTATCTAATCCTGTGCCGTGCTCAGCTTGATGCGCACCGTTCCCGGCAAATATGGCAATACCACCCATGTTGACTCTCTTTATTTTCTCAAGATGCTGATCTTGCAGTTTGGCAAGGCTGCCTGAAGATGTTCTAATGATCGGCTGGAGAGAGTGTTTTCTGTCAGAAAAAGTTCTTCTAAGCTGTTACATTTCTCTAATAACTTAATCCCCTGGTCTGTAATTTTCGTGTTGCAAATATTAAGCCATTTCAAATCCGGCATTCGAGACAGATGCAAAGCGGTGGCATCCGTCGCACCGGTTTTTGACAGGTTCAACGTTCTGATAGAGACCATGTTTTCAAGAATATCTAATCCTTGTTCAGTAATATCATTCCCTTGCAGTGAAAGATATTTTATTCCGCTTAGGTGACTCAAGAGATTCAGTTCTGAATCTGTAATACTGGCGTTTACAAATTGGATATCAGTTAATGAATTGGATTGAACGAACAGCTCAACATGAGATCTCTCAGCTGGCGATCTGTAAATAACGAATCGATTCAGGTGATTCATTTGAGATGAATTTGAATGAGGCGGAAGCGTAATTGAACTCAGATTTCTAAAGAGTACTTCGACAATCTGAAAGTCTGCTTTGGGTAAATTTGAATAATCTTTGACTTCAAATTTGTTGTTGCCACTCATGACAACAAGCGTCCCTCCAGAATCCAGGATACCTTGTATGAGGTCTTGCCCTTGGTTTGTCACCTGGCTTTCGGTTGCTGAGTTAAACTTGGTAAGAGCAACCGGCTCGTTGCCGGCTTGTTGCCCATTCATGTTTTGCAAATTACTTCCGGGGTCTTTTACGTTATAGAATGTAAAAAGCAGGCCCAACAAAGAAGCCAGAACAATGGTGCTTATGATCGTTGTTTTAGAAGCTTTAGATGCTGGTTTCTCACTTGCTGTTTGTGGTAGCTCGACCGTTTTGAAATGCATATCCGTTTCGTTTGAAACGAATTTCAAGCGTTCGGGAACCTTCTGGTCAGTGTTCGTCAGGTTTTCCGACAATAACACATCGATGGCTGAGATGACCTCTGCCATATTCTGAAACCGCATTTTAGGTGATTTCTCAGTCATTCGTTTTAAGAAAAACCACACCGGAACAGGATGGTTGGGCAAAATCGGCACCGGCTCTTCTCGATGAGCTAATATTTGATCGACTATACTTGCTGACGGGAAGATCGGCTTACCGGTTAGCAAGTAATAAAGCGTGCATCCCAGACTGTAGATATCAGATCGTTGGTCAGCGATCTTGAGATCCTTTGCCTGCTCAGGAGACATAAAGCTGACTGTTCCCATAATGCAATAGCTCTGTGTGATATCGTTGGTTTCGACAAGTTCATCTTGGATGTAAGCCATCCCAAAATCTAAAATTCGAATCTCGCCCTCTCGCAGCAACATAAAGTTAGACGGCTTAATGTCCCTATGGATGACATTTTTACGATGGGCATGCTCAAGCCCTTCTGAAATTTTACGAAGAATTTCAAGGGCCTCTGTCAACCCGATCGGCCCGTTACGCTTAATGAGATCCTCAAGGTTAAGACCATCGCAATATTCCATTGCAAGGTAATACAATCCATCGACAATATCGGCATCCAATGCCTTCACAATTGCAGGATGATCTAAAGTACCTGCAATTTTCATCTCTCGCTGAAACCGTGAGATAAAGGTATTTTCACTGGCTCGTTTCTTGTGAAGGACTTACAGGGCCACTGTAGAATTCAATAGTTTATGATAAGCCTTGAAAACAACACCGAATCCCCCAGAACCAATTTCTTCTTTGATTTCGTATTTTGCTTCTAATGGAGTCAGGTCATAATCAATCAATGATGTTCGATTTTTGGGTAATGGAATTATCCCATCTTCGATCAAGTCACTGAAATTTGCGGGTATCGTTGGAGTCTTTAAATTAATCAGAGATGGTACTGTTGCGACTTGTGTTGACATTTCTTTTTTCACCTGCTCAATGTCAAAATCAATACGATTAACCTGCTCCATTCTTGATCGACAAAATTCACAGGTTTCCATGTGCTCAAAGAATTCAAGATCTGATTTAGAATCCGTGTTCGATTCTAAGATAATCTGAAACTCTATCTGATTTGGACAATTATACATTTTCGGCTATTCCCATGTCTTGAGCGAGTGCCCGAACCTCTTCAATTAATCGATGTTTGATTTTTGATTTCCACATTCTGACCCAGGTCACTTTTTTATTTAATGCTGAAGCGACTTTCGTATCTTCTATTTCTTCTAGCCATGTTTGCTCAAACGCTTGCCATTTATCTTTTGTGTACAATGGCTTAATATTTTCGAGACCCGTTTTCAGTATCAGTTCATGCATTCCAGTAATAAACTCTGACTCACACTTCCCTGCTTGAGAAACAAGGAGATGATGATTATCTCCGCTTCGTTCTCTACTATAATTTTCCTTCGAGAGACCTTTACATTTTCGATACACCTCATGCTCAACACTTTTAATTAACCAGCTTCTGAATCTACCTTTTTGAGGATCGTATTGAAATTTGGGAAGATAAATGTGTAAATCACGAAAGACATTCTGGCAAACATCTTCTGCATCAATCTCTTTCAGGCCATGACGTAAGCAGACTCTTTTTATGAGCGGATAATAGACCGCAACAAAATCAGTCCAAGCCGCTTCGTTTGAAGTCTTGCGTAGTTTGATTAACAAGCTTGGTTGAGTAGTTGGCCACATCGTGATTCAATCCAGAACTTCTTGGTGAACTTTATTCAATGACTCACTGTACCTTGTCTTCCAGTTGAATTTCAACACTCTTGTCTCCCAGGCAGATATAAAGCGAGTCTGCGTTTAATGGCTCTTGAGATTCACCATAAAAGGCCAAGTGTTCAGATTGGTAAGCTCCTTCGGAATCTACCACAATATTGATCTCACCTTGCTTGACCTGAATATAGGATAGATACCTTGAGTGCTTTTTTATAATCTGGTTGACTATAGAAAAGTCTTCAGAAAGCTCGCATCGTAAGCATGGATTTTGCTGGCTACACTCGCATTTCCACTGATTAGCCATGACCATCTATCTCAATCCCCTCATCTGAAATGACCCCTAAGAAAAAACGTATCCTTAATTAAGCAGTAGGAATCTTCCTCGACTGAATATTAAAAAAAACTGAATTTTCTCGCTATCTCCAAAAACAACATGACCACTGTGGACATGACGTTCCTGCACAAACCTCACGTGTCAGAGAGGGTAATAAGTTGCGACAGTCGATGATGACCAATTCTGCAATATGCCAGACAAGCCCAAGTAACCCACACAAGCAATAGGCATTAGTTGAGCATCACTTAATCTTCACCCCAAGCTGCCGCAATTTTCGCCAACTTGCTTTTGTATCGTTCAGTATGCTGTTTGATCTTTGGTGTTCGAAGGAGTTGCTCAATGACTTGCTTGGAACATGCTTGGGGCCGAAGTAAGCCCCATCGACTTCCACTTCTCCCTGGAAAGGAGATTGTTGTTCACAAAACTGAGCGATTCGTCGTCTCAGTTTGATGTAAATATCATTGATTCTTCTTACAGAAAGTCCCGTTAATTCAGCGGCATCGGTTGCCGTCAAATCCATTGCAAAAGCCTTGAGCAGTTGCCGAAATTTAGCCTCTGCGATTCGCGAATTTTTATAGTAACGATTCTTGCCTGTTTTCATGGATAAAGTCTAACAAACCATACCCTGGGCGTCCTAATCCCCCTATGTAAATTACGGCGAGTCATCCTTAGTGATCGTGCAATTCGATATCGATTGCCAACCTCCTGGCTGGGAGGCCGTGATAAAAACTAAAAATAATACCGGCCTTAAGTCCGAATTTCTCCGCAAAAGTCTGGTTATCTCCGATAGTTGATCAGACCTGAATTATTCCCCTCAAATTCTCTCAGGGGATCGCTACTTTATGCCCATGTCGGTCGAGGCACAGTTGCCCGACACTCAACCAATCCAAGACATGGGGATAAAAAAGATGGCAGATATCGAATGTGGTGAAGTAATCAGCGGAGCAAGCTACACGCTCCCGGAATTCATGCGACGCACCGGCATGAAACGCGATGCAATGCGAACAGCTCGCAGGAATGGATTACAGGTCAGTTACCTGCATGGGAGAGCTTTTGTACTGGGAAAGCATTGGTTGGATTATCTCGAAGCCCAAGCCAGTCATCAAGCGTAGCGGTTTCTAATTCTAGCGATGTGCATGGGAAACGCCCCAAGATTACGACAACTAGGGGATTCTTCCAATCCTGACGGATTTATCGAGCATCGACAGGTGAAGGATAAAGACAATATACGGCATCTTATAACCAGTATGCCTGTTTCGTGTTTGTCATGAAAGACAAGGAAATGGGTAATGAAGAAGAAGCAAAAAAGAGGCGTGCGGAAGCGTTCTCTGACACGGCATTGGTTTGAAAAAGAGATCTCATGGGAAGATCTTCAGGACAATACTGTCAGTGACCTGACTTGTAAACAACGGCCAGAAAACGTAGCGCCCGGCGGTGAGTGGTAAATTGGAATAAAAGTGTAGCGCCCAGATGACCACCTGTCTTGTTTTTGTCAGACTTTCTGTTTTCAGAAAGTTCTGACT
>JAESQE010000616.1 GCA_016765335.1 Planctomycetaceae bacterium | reverse complement strand
TTTCTTATCTGTCTCTGTTTTTTCTTTGGGAGAATCTGTTGTGAGTTTAAAGTTTTCGAATGCCACTTTGAACTCTGCATTCGAAGTATTCACAGCTGCGATGCCGGCAGAAATATCGTTTCCAAAATCGACTTCGAATTCTTTGACCACTGTCCATTCTTTTCCGTCATGGCTGTAGGATGCAATCATTTGCTTTCCTTTACGCTGAAGCTTAAGCCATGTGGTGTAATCCTGGAAAAATTCGTCAGCTCGGACCGTTTTGGCATTGAAGCCTTTGTATTTGCCTTCGCTCCAGTATTCAAGCAACGGCGGGAAGCAAGACAGTGATTCTGGTTTCCCGAATGCATTTCGTTCCAAGCGTAAATAGCTTTTATTGTTTTCCCAAATGAGTAGCCCGGCCCCGTTAAATGGTGTCCCCTTTCCTGTGGGTTTTTCTCCAGGAATGAACCCGCCGGTGACTTTGACTTGAACTGTAAAGTCTCCCGAAACTTTCTTTAACAAGCGAGGTGCATTCAAGCGGTTACGTGGGTTGAGGTCATGATTGGTATTAGGGACGGTAATGATAATTGCTGTGCTGATTTTGCAATCATCATCGAGATCAGAAATCGAATCCCAGCCGGGGATGACTTTCTGTTTTTTCTCTTCCGCGTTTGCAATTGTTGTCAGACAGAGCAACGTAAGCAGCGAGAATGAGATGAGTGTTTTATTGGTGAGTGTAATCATTGAGCTCTCCCATGGTGAATTAAAAGCCGTCGTGTTACCGAATAGGTATGACAGAGAGTACATGTTGTGAGGGACTCTGGCTACTTCACATGATTATGCGAGGATCTTGACTCATTGCTTGAGATTTGTTGCTAGGGTGTTTACAGTGGCACTAGTTTCACATGTTGGATTCAAGCAAGGGGAGGGATTCATGCAGGTTCTGGATTTTTTTAAGCGATTGAGTTTATTCAGCTTGTTGTTGGTATCTGGTGCTTTGTTCTGTACGCAACTAAGTGCTCAGGATGCCTCTGGGCAGGAAGAAAGCTTTCGAAGTTGGGATAGCAATACGGATCAATATCTACAACTTGCAGAGTATTTGAAACAAATTCCCAAAGATCAACACGAACGTCAGCGACGATCATTTTTTGAGCGAGATCTTGATGGAGATTTAAAGTTGACCCTGGAAGAGTTCAGCTTACCGCCGGACAAAAGAACGCCTCACTGGAAGAGTAAATTTGCGTCCTGTGACTTGGATCAAGATGGTCGAATTAGTCGGGAAGAGTATATTCGCCCGTTTCTTGGTAGCAAGTGGGAAGAGGGCATTAGAAAAAATGCGGTCCATTTTGATCGTGATCAAGATGGCTATTTCACAATCAGCGAATAGATCTTTTCCGGAGATAGCAGACTTACCGATCAACAGCGTTTCGACTTTTTGGATACGAACGATAACAAACGTCTGAGTCTGAAAGAATATTTTCAATCTAGCAATGGCCTCAGCCAAAAGGCATTACGTTCTGCTTTTTATCGCCAGGATACCGAAGTCGATTTGCAGTTGAGTATTGAGGAGTATTTGGTATCTCTAAAAGATCTTCCTCAAACGAATCGCAGCAGATTTGTGGATCGAGACACTAATGAAGACGGCATTTTATCGAGAAAGGAATATATCGAATTCGAAAAGGCGTACAAAAATCGGACATCTGATATGGTCGCTTATAAAAAACGCCTCACAAACATCGATGAGAATTTGAAGATTGTGGATCAAAACAATGACGGGATGCTTTCGTTTAATGAGTTTTTGAAAATGCAGAAGAATCCGGCAGCTCGAATACGTCACGCCAACCTTCAGCAAGGGCATCCAGAAGAAGTTCCCGGACGATTTATCAAACTACTTTGGGTCGGGTTGACATTATTGTTTGCTAGATGATTCAGCTGGGCAGGTCTGTTTTTTATGAAGTTCTGTCCAAAACGACTAACCACTTTTGAATGACCGATAAGGGAAACGTAAATGCAAAA
Organism: Planctomycetaceae bacterium; assembly: GCA_016765335.1. Lineage (GTDB taxonomy): Bacteria > Planctomycetota > Planctomycetia > Planctomycetales > Planctomycetaceae > Rubinisphaera. The sequence goes on along the minus strand of JAESQE010000616.1, from coordinate 3,972 downwards.
TCTGATGCGCGTTAAATATTTAAAGAATTTCCATCAGTTGCCAGTGAACACTTTGAATATTCTGTGTGTACTCTGTGTGATTTCAGCTTTGCCTGGTCATCAGTTACTTGCTCAAGAAAACGATTCAAATTCTAAAAAATCTGATGCCCGTGCTAGTAGGCAGGCATTGGTTTCGTTGACAGAATTTCTTGCTGAAGTGCCAGCTGAGCAGCAGCCTGCGAAAACAAAAGAATTTTATCTGCGCGATACAGATGCAGACATGATGTTGTCAGGTTCGGAATTGAAAGCAGGTTTGAAGGGGCTCAAAAATCCGTTTCGTGACAAATTTGCTCATGCTGATTCTGATGCAAACGGTTTGGTTTCACAAAAGGAATATCTGGCAGAGGGTGGCGAGAAGTTTATTAAGGCCTCCCAGCGTGCGGTTTTGCAGTTTGATCAGAACCAGGATGGGCAGTTGACTTATCCTGAGTATCTGGAGACGCCGCAGATTCTCGCCAAGCCGGAATCACAGTTTCGTCGCTGGGATCGTAATGCCGATCAATCCCTGGAGCTGGTTGAATATTTGAATCGCTTTGCGAAGCCGCATCGGGCGATAGAGCGATTTGTGTATTATTCCAGAGATCTTGATGGAGATTTGAAGCTGTCATTGAAAGAGTTCAGCTGGCCTCCCGAAAAGCGTAAACCTCATTGGAAAAGCAACTTTGCTGCCCGAGATGTTAATGCTGATCGTCGCTTGAGCCATGCAGAGTATTTTGCTCCATTTGTCGGAGGGGAGTGGGACAAATCGGCCCGGAAAGAAGCTGTTCATTTTGATCGGAATGCGGATGGGTTTCTTTCCCTGGAAGAATATTCCTGGACACCCAATGCAGCCAGTGCGGAACAACGCTTTGAATTTTACGATACCGACAAGAACAAACAGCTTTCGTTGAAAGAGTATCTGCAAGCTAGTCATCAATCTGCGAAGGACTTGCGTGTGGATTATTTTCGACGTGATGTGAATGAGGATCAGCAACTGACTGTGGCAGAATTTGTCGAAGTTGCCCCTCCTGAATTGAACTGGAAGCGGGCCTTTGCACTGCTTGATAAAAATGGTGACAAGAAACTCAGTCCGAAAGAATATGGGGATTCTCAGGACGGAAAAGCTCAAATTGCAGCTGCTGATTATGATGGGGATGGTAAGCTTGCTTTGATTGAATTCTCACGCACTCCAGCTGCAAAGTTGAGCCTGGCTGAACGTTTTGAACTGCTCGATATTGATCAATCGAAAACTCTTACGTTGGTTGAGTGTATCGCATTCACCAAAGGGGTTGCTCATGTGCAGGGGCAGATGGTGTTTTATATTCGAGATCGCAATGCAGATGCTGTAGTGGATAAGGACGAATACTTTACCCAATTGCCGGATCGAAAATTGAACTTTGAGGAATCGTATCTTGCGATCGATACCAATTTCGATGGTCGCGTTTCAACTGAGGAATATACAATTCTTTTTCTTGGGGGACAGTACGAAAAATCGTCCCAGCGGGAAGCAAGGAGTTGCGATGCAGATGACGATGGCTTTCTGAGCAAACTTGAATTCTTTTATACCCCGCGACCAGACCCTAGCGAAGAGGAACTCTTTGAACTTCTTGTTGAAAATGGTCGTGGGAAATTGCGAATCTCTGAATGTGCCAAGTTCGAAGCGATTCCTCATGTGAAATCTCACTCGGCTAGTGCCTATCAGCAACGTTTGAAAACGTTGGAAAATAAAATTAAGTTGGCCGATAAAGATTTCAACGGAATTCTGACACAAGCTGAATTCATGGAAGCTCGCCAGAACATCAAGAGACTCAGCGCCCGAGCAGCAGAAGCTGCATTTCGCGAAATGGCCACAGAACGAAAACTCCACTTTATCAAACGGGTTTGGACTGGGTTGACATTATTGTTTGCTAGATGATTCGACTGGGCATGTCTGTTCTTTATGAAGTTCTATTCAAAACGACTAACCACTTCTGAATGACCGATAAGGGAAACGTAAATGCAAAATCTGATGTGCGTTAAATATTTAAAGTGGCGTCGCGTGGATGCATTTTTGTAGGTTGGGATAACGCATGCGTATCCCGACATTTTCTTGTGGTGCGGTACTGGAAAGTCTTTGCGATGGCTGGGGACAGGTTGTCGTTATTGAGGTGAACCTTTTTGTGTTGACTTCCCGACAATCTGCCCCCAGGTCATATGTAGTTCTGCACGATCTGGGGCAAATCACCGATGAAAACCACTTGAGTATGACCGCTCATTACGGTGATTTGTCCTCAGCTATCCGTCTAGTCCGCACTGTTCTTGTTGCCTGTTTTTGTAGTTTTGTTTTCCAGTAGCGAAAGCAGTAAAGCTAGTGTGGACCATGCCGTGGCGGTTGTGGAAATGAACTGATCTTTGCCGTGAGGGAAGCCGGTTTCGAAATATGTCTGAATGGGTTTACTGCGGCTCACAACGAGCCACGAACCATCGTCGTGCTGCGATTTCAAAAGGAACTTCAGCCCGCGTTGATAGGCTTTGCCAGTGGTCGGCAAATGCCCGGTCCGTGCCAGACAAGTCAGCACTGTGCCGGTCGCATAGGCATCGCTCGACATATCAGATTTCTGTGACCAGCCGCCATCTTCACGCTGCTCCGCGATCAGCTTCTCTGCGAGTCGTTGTTGGATTGAGTCATCTGCATTGGTGTAAGACAACGACCGCAACTGGAACACGCGATCTTCGGTGTCGGATGTTTTAGTTTCCAACAACCACTTAGACGCAGCTTCGGTTCGCTCGGAAATACGCGACTCCTGCTGCGGCACCCCGAACGTCGCAATCGCCCGCATCGCAAGATAAGTTGTTGTAAAGTCGCTGGCTTCGGAAGGCGGACGATTGCTGCTGCGTTTCCAATGGCCGGTGTCGCGATTGGTTTTCAATAAGTATTCGACGACCGCGTTAGTCACTTCATCTGGCTTTCGCTTGCCAGCTTCCAACGTCCACAGAGCGTAACCCGCAGTATCAACGCGGCCCCCTTGTCCCTTGCCAATCAAATAGTTTTTGTGGCCTCGTTTCAAAAAAGTTGCTGTATGGTCGAGCTGCCGCTGCAAGTTCTTTTCGTCGATTTCGAAGCCTCGCAATCGTGCTTCCGTCATCACCATCACAGGCAAGGCCTGGCCGTGACAGGTGAAACATTTTCGTTTTTCAGCAGTACCGACCGCTGCTTGTTCGAGCAGCGTTAACGATTTGCGTATCGCATCTCGAACCTGCTCTTCCTTGGGTTGCTCGACCGGTCCACCGTACACGTTTCGCAATGTGCCGAATGACGAAATGACAAAAAACAAAATCCAGACAGTGGTTTTCATAACGATTCCCGTAGTTTAATAGATGGTTTTCTAAGCATGTCACCTGTCATCACGGAGTAGATCAACGGTTCTGGAACCTTGTGATCTCCACTCACTGTTTGTCCCTCTTCCCCATCTCGGCACACACTATTTCCCGATTGCTTCTCACGTAGAGTTTACCATTCGCCAGTTCCGTAAGCCAAGCCCCCGCCTGGCGTATTGCAGGTTCTGCTTGCAAATGACAATTTATCGTATGTTTTGAAATCCAGGAATCTTTTGTCTGCTCGACAGTTCCTTACCAAAATTACGATGGGTGGCTGGGGACAGGTTGTCGTTATTGAGGTGAATCTTTTTGTGTTGGCTTCCCGACAAACTGCCCCCAGGTCATATGAAGTTCTGCACGATCTGGGGGCAAATCACCGATTAAAACCGCTTGTGTATTAACGCTCATTGCGGTGACTTGTCCCCAGCCACCCATCGCTCTGAAGTGTCTGCACTCAAGATGAATTCATCTTCCAATGCAATGGCCTCTGGCACCCAGCGGATGTGTTTGATCCAATTGTAAACAACGGCCAGAAAACGTAGCGCCGGGCGGTGAGTGGTAAATTGGATTAAAAGTGTATCGCCCAGATGGCCACTT
>JAESQE010000615.1 GCA_016765335.1 Planctomycetaceae bacterium | reverse complement strand
AGTTTAGTTCATCTCATCGGGATGTCCAGATTGAACTCGCGAGTATTTCTCTCGCACGTCGATCCAGCCAATCCGAAAGTGGCAATAATAGACTTCATACACGTTCTTATTTGGTGTGCATGACAGGCCGATTCGTTCGCCTGAAAAGGCTTCACTTGTCTTGAATTGCTTGCCCTTAAAACTGAATTGTCCCACGCGATTGGCCTTGCGAACCTCAAAACGATTCGAGTAATCAAACTCCTTCACCATTTCTGGATACTCGCGATCACTCACGCAATAACGACTCGCTGGAACATCTAAAGACAACGCTTCGTGAGGACGCTCCTGGTTATACATCGCTCGGAAGGGATCGAAACGTCGCTGAGCATCGCATAGATCATCGAAAAATCGATCTTGAAGTAACTCCGCTTTCAGCGTCCGGTGAAAACGTTCCTCCTTGCCACGACCTTGAGGATGATAAGGGCGACCATGAATCACTTCGACTCCCAGTCGCATCAGCCAGGCGGTCAGGCGTGTGTGCTTGCTCGGCGAATGAGCTGAAGCCCACGGAGTTCCGTTATCTGCATACAGCGCCCGAGGCATTCCATAACGGCGAAACATCGTGATTAAATGCTCTTTGACGACACCGTAACGTGGCCCCACACAAGCCATCAAGCCAATTGCATAACGCGAATGATCATCAAGTACCGTCAGCGGATAACAGTACTGAGAGTTGCTCATTTTGAACTCGCCTTTGAAATCAATCTGCCAAAGTTCGTTCGGTTCACTGCGTTCAAACCGTGTGTAATGTTTGCGGGACTCAGTCGCTGCCGGCGGGATACGACCATGACGATGCAGAATCGCGGTGATCGTACTGGCTGCGGGAATTTTCTTGTGACCCAGTGCAAGCAACCTGGCTCGAAGTTTACGACCACCCCAGACGGGATGTTCCTGACGAAGCTCAAGCACGAGCTGTTCGATTTTTTCAGAAGTCTGCAACGGGGAGTTTTGCGGACGGCGGGATTTTTTGCAAAGTCCTTCGGTTCCTTGCTGCTGATAGCGTTTAAGCCACTTGTAGCCGGTCTTACGAGCGATTTTAAAGCGACGACACAACGCAGACATGTTAGCTCCTTCAGCAGAAGCCAACGAAACAAATTCTTTTCTCAAAGACATCAGATCACTTTCATGCCAAGGCATCACCAACCTCCTTTTTAAGGAAGTTTAGTGAATATCAAAAGTGTTACCCATGTCTCCGAACAACTGTTACCTATCTCTACGGTCTTTACAAGCACGCCACCCTACCTTGGGAATCCCGTTTTGATTGTTCATTGAGGGTTGAGATCAATATCAATTCCTCGGGTTGCTACCCCGAGATCCAATACCCGGTGAAGCCACCTCGGAAAGTTGAAACGGATGTCAACTGCGAAGCGTATCAGGAGTTTTGGTCTTTGGGGTTGTTTTCTTTTTTTCTGTCATCCCAGGGTATGTCAATTGAGCGAACATACACAAACCACGCCAAGCCCGAGCACCCCATCGTGACAGCTAAGATAAGAATAGGAAGCCAAAGCTGATACAAAAGTTCCATCGTGGTGACTAATCCTCTACAATAACCTACTGATACCAAACCCAATAAAAAACTACGTTGCGTGATCGATCATGGCCTTGTACCGACCAGGGGTTAGGAAACATCTAACGCGCGAACAAATACGCGAATGCGTATGAGCTGATTGTAGAACAGAACATGCAAATATCTAGTGCAAATTCCCCTGATGAAATGATCGCCGCGTTAGCCTCGGCGACCGGGCCTGCTGCGCGAGGCATTATTCGAATCAGTGGTGTTGAGACATTAAGCCTGCTCCATTCGTTTTTATCTGTCTTGGGATCTCCGCCCGAAATTGATGCGGTTTCTGCCAGGCAGATCGAAATTGATTATCCGATCGGAAAATCTCGATCTTTACTACCGATGCAGATTCTCGTTTGGCCAACATCGCGAAGTTATACAGGGCAACCTGCTGCGGAAATTCATACGTTGAGTTCTGCTCCGTTACTCGAAGCGATTCTCGAACAGCTCTACCAGCTTGGTGCCCGGCCTGCTCAACCCGGGGAATTCACGCTACGAAGTTTTCTCTCGGGTCGCATCACGCTGGTTCAAGCAGAAGCCGTGCTCGGCGTGATTGATGCTCGTTCAGATACTGACCTGGATCAAGCATTAACACAGTTAGCAGGAGGAATCTCGCCTTTAATGCGAAAAATGCGAGATCAACTTCTCGACGATCTTGCAGATTTGGAAGCAGGTCTTGATTTCGTCGAAGAAGATATCGAGTTCATTGATCGATTAGAATTTCAGGGGCGGGTGCAAGAACTGCTGGCTGAACTGGATCGACTTTGCGCAGCTGCCCGAGAACGCATGATTAACACCACGCAAAGGCGTATTGTATTGGCGGGGCTGCCCAATGCCGGGAAAAGTACGCTTTTTAATGCACTGACTTCAGGCGATGCGATTGTTTCTGAAATCGAAGGCACAACAACTGACTATCTCATTGGTTGCGTCAATTGGGAAGGCACAGAGATCGCCTTTCACGATACCGCGGGCTGGGAACAAACTGTCTCCCGGGAGATCGAGCAATCTGCTCAAAGTTTCCGGAAGGAAGAATACGACAACGCCGACTTAATCATCTGGTGCTCGCCAACCGATTTGACAGATTCTGAAATAACGCAAGACAGGCAGAACTTCCAGCAGTTGCTTGACCAGGGCTTGCCAGCTGTTTTGCTGGAGACCAAAATCGATCTGCTCCAAGAGAGCACTCAACCTCAGAGCGATTTTCTACTGTGCAAAGGAGTGAGCGCAGACTCTGGAGAAGGACTTCAAGGTTTCCGCAAAGCTGTGCTTTCCCGGTTGAATTTGTCGGATAATCAATACGAAATCCTCGGCTCAACGGCGTCTCGATGCAAAGATTCCCTGTTGCGGGCCAGGTCGCATTTGCAGAGTTCTTTTGATTTGCTGCAAGCTTGCTCGGGGGATGAACTGATTGCTGAAGAACTCCGATGCACGCTGCACGAATTGGGTCTCGTTCTGGGGCAGGTCTACACGGACGACTTATTGGACCGAGTGTTCAGTAAGTTTTGTATCGGTAAGTAGGGACAATAGAGAAGATCGTGCGGTAATTTGTCGCAGTACTCAACAGATTCGCCGTTACGGGTTGATATCGGGGTGGCAGGCAGGACAATGGACCTGCTGGTTGTATTTCAAAAGAAAACCTTCTATTTAATTCAAAGAACATTGCCCGGCACAGGGTAGACATCTTGCCTCCCTTTAGGGCAAGTTCTGCCTGTGTTCCAATGGAATTAATACGATAGAGGTTTCCATCAATATTAATAACTCACTTCAATAGTTAAGCCTCAAATTGCGGCTTCAGGAATTTCGTCTGTGTACCATTCGATTAAAGAGTTTAGAGTCTGGGCAGCACTGCCACTTTGCTTGGTTTGTGCTAGCTTTTGTGCGGGCTGTGCGAAAGTGGAAAGTCGATTTGTCTATGACGAAGCCACTGACAAGCTGCTCCCCGAAGCCAGCCTGGCGGTTAAAGCCAGTCTGCAATCTACATTTGGCACACCAGCAGATCCTCAAATCCCAGGCTACTTTCCCGTAGACCGTGGGGGGATTGTTGCAGAAGTTGAAGAGGTCTCTACAAAAGATCGGATGCAACTTCGAATCAAATTAGAGACGCCTGCGGATGAAAACGAGCAGACGCAAATAACAGCTGGTCAACTGATTGAATTTTTATTCGATCCCGAAGACGCGTTTGATATTGCAGCCGATGCACTTGAAGTAAAGCTGCCTAGTCCATTCGATGCACTCTCCGGGCTGAAGGTCGTCAGTTATGATTCTGAGAATGGCCTACTGAAATTTGACAAACCGCTTCCTGAAATAGAACTGATTGAATCGGGACTGCAAATTGTCATCAACCCTAATTATAAATTGCAGCAAGGGTCTGCTTTGTACTCGAAACACTGCCTGCATTGTCATGGAGTTTCTGGTGATGGGAATGGTCCGACTGCAATTTACATGACGCCCAGGCCGCGAGATTATCGCCGCGGGGTTTTCAAGTTTACGTCGACCGGTCCACAAAACAAAGTTTCAACAGCTGACCTGAAGCATTTGGTCATCGAAGGCATTCCAGGCACGTACATGGCTTCGTTTAAAATGCTTCCTGATGAAGAGGTCGATTTGCTTGTTGAGTACGTCAAGTATCTGGCATTACGAGGTGTGACCGAACGAGTGATCGATATCGAAGTGGGAATCGATTTCGCACAGACGGTCCTCGAAGATGAACTCGAAGACGTTGAAGATGCTGATAAGAGATTGGAAATCATGAATGAGATCCGGGAAGAATTAGCTGAGTTCCTGGAAAGCGATTATCTGGAAATTGATTTGTTTGGCATGCTCGATTTGGCTGATGCCTGGGACGAATCGGTAGGCGAAGGCGTCCTTCAATCTCCTTCAATTGCCAGAACGGATCCCGATGGCCCTTCAGCTGCGGATCCAACGAAAACGTCCCTTGAAAATGGTCGCCTGTTGTATCTGGGCAATACGGCTCAATGTGCCTCGTGTCATGGCGATGCAGGCAAAGGGGATGGCTTCCAGACACGGCAACTTCAGAAAAAACCGGATGGCAGCGAATACGATCTGCCTGGTTTGTACGACAGTTGGAGTAACCCATTGAAGCCACGAGATTTGACCAGAAATATCTACCGCGGAGGACGACGGCCTATCGATGTATTCCGTCGTATCTACTGTGGGATCAAAGGCACGCCGATGCCTGTGTATGGCGGCAAAGGCCTGAGCGATGAGCAAATTTGGGACATCGTCAACTATGTTATGGCGATCCCTTTTGATGAACAAAAAACAGAACCTGCGAAATAAGCAGGGCGTGTGCACAGAAGTGTGTCGCGATGTTTAAAATAAATATTTGGAGAAAGATGTGAAGCGTCTTTGTTGGTTATTATTTTTTCTGGCCTGGCCGATCCTGGCACTGATCATCAGTGCTTTGACGCCTGCGTTGAACTGGGGATTTCCTGGGGATGGTGCATCGGATTCTCCTCTCGGAGATGAGATCGATCATCTGTACTATCTGATCCTGGTCCTGACCGTGATCGTGTTTATTGGTACGCAAGTTGGCTTGATTTATGTCCTTTGGACCGCGTCAGGACGCCCTAAAGATCAACCTGTCTGGTATTCGCATGGGAATCACAAGCTGGAAATTATTTGGACGGTGATTCCAGGAGCAATCCTGTTGTTTCTCGCTTTTTATCAGATGAGAGTCTGGGCAGAGTTCCGAATTGAGTCTTCATTTCCGCAGCAGGCTCGCACCAACATTATCGCAGAAGTGACAGCCAGGCAGTTCGAGTGGCGTCTTCGCTATCCGGCTCCGGGGAAAAAACTGGAGAAGCACGCACAGCCCGGCGACATGTACAGCGTGAATGACCTGCATGTACCAGCTGGTGTGCCTGT
>JAESQE010000614.1 GCA_016765335.1 Planctomycetaceae bacterium | reverse complement strand
CATCATTCCTTCCTGTCGCGGGCCGTATAGAAAAAATACGCGCAACTGGCAGACATCGAATACGCCCTGATAGGCCAGCGCCAACGCTTCGGCAGCAAGTTTACTGGCGCCATAATAACCGGTCGGTGAAACAGAAGAGTTTTCCGTCATCGCACCTGTAAACGGCTCATAGACTGTGCCGGTGGAAGCGGCGACAAAGCGCGAAACGCCAGCCTTTTGCGCCCAGGCCAGCAGGATGGCAGGGACTTCCACATTAACCTTAAACATATCGGCAGCGCCATCTGGAAAGCTGCGGTAATGGTCAGACTGGGCAAGATGAATAATTGCATCCATGCTAGCGGGCAGGATTGCGGGGTCTAGATGTTGGCTGAGATCGGCTTCGATCCAGTTGATATTATCTGGTTGAAAGCCGCTTTTGTGGCTGCCACGGCTGATTGCAAACAGTTCGTGATCACCAAGCATTGGTGCCAGTTGCCGCCCAAGAAAACCGGTAATCCCGGTGAGGAGAATTCGCATGTTCTAGCTGCGGGCCTTGGCGCGGCGGGCCTCGACTTCGCTAATATGGTTTTTGCGCCATTCAATAAGTGCGACAAGCCCCTCATCAAGACCAATTTCTGCCTTAAAACCGATTTCCTTAATGGCCTTGTCTGGTGACCCGATGCGATTGCGTACAAGAGTTGCCTGAGAGCGTTCCTGGTATTGGATTTCCTTGTCACTCCCCGTCAGATCAAGCAGTTTTTGCGCCAGTTCCTTCAGGGAAGTGCGTTTGCCAGTGCCAACATTATAGTATCCCAGACCTATGTCAGCCTGCATCGCTTTTACATTGGCCATTCCACAATCAGACACGGCGACAAAATCAAAGGCTTCCGAGCCATCGCCAAAAATTGTCGGGGCTTCCCCCTGGTCAATGGCGTCAAGCATTCTCATGATCACAGCTATATATGCGCCTTGATAGTCCTGGCGCGGGCCATAAACATTCATATAGCGCAATCCGGCAATCGGCAAATCGTAGCGGTGATGAAAAGCTGTACACATTGCTTCACCGGCAATCTTGGTTGCACCATAGAAATTCTTGTTGTTGAACGGGTGTTCTTCGGTCATGGGCTCTTCGACGGCGTCGCCATAAACTGAAGCAGATGATGAATAAACAAGTCGGCCGACATTTTGATTGCGACAGGCTTCCAGCACATTGAACGTACCGCCAACATTTACCTCAAAGGCGGAGCGGGGGTATTCATGGCATTGCAGAAGCCACAAAGCGGCAAAATGGAAAACGCCATCAGCTCCTTCAAAGGCCTTGTTCAGAATATCGGTTTGCAGAAGATTGCCGCCAATATCAAAAATGGTGACCCGCGGGTCTTTCAGTGGCGTGGCAAGGTTTTCTCTGCGACCGCGCGTAAAGTCATCATAGATTACGATTTCCTTGACATCTTCTTTAATAAGGTGATCGACAGTGTGAGACCCGATCAATCCGGCACCTCCCACGAGCACAAGTTTTTTTCCGCGAATGTCCATTCTGTAACCCTCAAAGATGCCACTTTATGTTTAAGATCAATTGCCTTAACAGAACATTCAAAAGCAAACAAGGGTGCAGATTGTCGAAGGTAAAAACCGGAAATCCAGATATCTGATGAAAATCCGCACCCGTTTTGATGGGTCGAACAACAGGTGATTTTTGCGCAGTACCTGATACGGGAAGGCTGATCACTTCAGAAAAATTCCTCAATGAACCGGCCTGACTTCCAGGTTCTGTTGACAAACTCATACAGGGTATGTGGCGATTTATTTGCATTTTACCTAAAGGGAAAATACTTTCTGGTTTTGCCCTGATATCCTCTATATAGAGGATAAACAAAAACGCTGAAAAACGGTCGAATTTCAGCAAAATTATAATAGGTACATTAGCCTTGCCAAACCGGGCCGGGGTAAAGTCGCCCTGTATTATCGGAGTTTGCACATGTGTGGCATTGCTGGAATGTATCATCTGGATGGAAGTCCCGCTTCCATCACCGTTTTGAAACAGATGACAGACGCCATTGCCCATCGCGGCCCTGATGGCGAAGGGCATTGGCTAAGTGGCCCGGTCGCTCTGGGGCACAGACGGCTGTCAATTATCGATCTTTCTGATGCTGGCAACCAGCCCATGCGCACCGATGATGGTCGTTACATACTTGTTTACAATGGAGAAACCTATAATTTTCGTGAATTGCGCGCGCAATTACAGGCGCTGGGGACAAAATTTTATTCACGTTCAGATTCAGAAGTTATCCTTAAAGCGGTGGCCCATTGGGGGATAGATGCAGCTCTGGATAAGTTCAACGGCATGTTCGCCTTTGCCTTGTATGATAAATACAAACGCAGGCTTTATCTTGCTCGCGATCGATATGGCGTCAAGCCTCTTTACTATGCGCTGGTCAACAATATTTTGATATTCGGCTCTGAGATCAAAGCGATCATTGAACATCCGGCATATTATTCATCGATGGATAAAGAGGGTTTGGTTGAATATCTGACTTTCCAGAATTTTTTTACCGATCGCACTCTTTTTAAGGATGTACACCTGTTGCCTGCCGGTTGTTATATTGAGATCGGATCGATGGGTGACAAAAAAAATATAGCCAATAAAATCAAGATTAATCGCTACTGGGACTATCATTTTGAAGAACCGGAAAATCCACGGTCAAAAAGTGAATATCTTGAAGAACTTGAACATTTGTTTTTGCAGGCGGTTAACCGGCAACTGGTTTCAGATGTTGATGTCGGCGCCTATCTGTCGGGCGGCATGGACTCAGGCTCGATAACCGCTGTTGCTGCTCGCGAATTGCCATTTATGCGCACCTTTACCTGCGGTTTTGATCTCAATTCGGCCTCAGGTATGGAGCTTAGTTTTGATGAGCGCGAAGCCGCCGAACACATGTCTTATCTGTTCAAGACCGAGCACTATGAGATGGTGCTGAAATCCGGTGACATGGAGCGTGTCATGCCGCGATTGGCCTATCATCTGGAAGAACCCAGGGTTGGTCAGTCCTATCCAAATTTTTATATCGCGCAACTGGCCAGCAAGTTCAACAAGGTTGTACTGGCCGGCACTGGTGGTGATGAATTGTTTGGCGGTTATCCGTGGCGGTATTATCGCGCCGTGGTTAATACTGATTTCGATGATTATGTCGATAAATATTACGCCTTCTGGCAACGCCTGATCCCTGAAAAAGCACTGAGCAAGGTGTGTGCGCCGATCTGGAATGATGTTAAACATGTGTCCACCCGCGATATTTTTCGCGATGTTTTCACCTCCCATGCCGAGGAGATGACGCGGCCTGAGGATTACGTCAATCATTCTTTATATTTTGAAACCAATACATTTTTACACGGGCTTTTGGTGGTTGAAGACAAGTTATCCATGGCCCATTCACTGGAAACACGCGTGCCGTTTCTAGACAATGATCTGGTTGATTTTGCCATGCGGCTGCCGACCTCCATGAAACTGGGCAATCTTGAAAATGTGGTGCGATTGAACGAGAATACGCCGGGGGTCAAAACTGCCAGATATTTCCAAAAAACCCAGGACGGTAAACTGTTATTGCGAGAAATGATGAAGGCGTTTTTGCCCGATGAAGTGGTCGAGCGCGAAAAACAGGGTTTTTCCGCTCCCGATGCCAGCTGGTTCAAGGGCGAGAGCATCGATTATGTGCGCGAGCGTCTGCTGACGCCCAAAGCAAACATTTATTCGTTTCTAGACTATGATAGTGTCACAGAAATGATGAACGAACACCTGTCAGGCAAACAAAACCGCCGCCTGCTAATCTGGTCACTGCTCAATCTTGAAGAACTCATGGACCGCTATAATCTGGCTAATTAGATTTTTGAAAAATGGGGAGACAGCGCCTCGATACCACCTGCTTTAGGAATTCCGCCGCAAATCCAATAGATATTGTCAAATGTGGCAAGTGCCTTTTCTGCAGCTTCTGCGTTGGTCGCCTTGGAATCATTAATGATGCGAACACCATCTTTGATGCTTACCAGCTCCATTCTGTGGGCAAGACCTTCAAACGAAGTGAGCCCTTTCTCTATTTCCTCATCAGAAAGGCCCAAGGCACGAGTCACAGCAACAGCTGCCGCTGCATTTTGCCAATTG
>JAESQE010000613.1 GCA_016765335.1 Planctomycetaceae bacterium | reverse complement strand
TTTTGCTTACCGTCTGCTGCTGCGAGAACAATTTTCGCTCTTTGGACGATCCTGTTTTCGGTTCGCCGTCCGCGTGCCCAGCGAGTTAATGTTGTTCGTTCTTCTTCACTCAATTTGATTGAAACTGCAATCAGATCCTCCAAGTCATTCTGGCCTAATGCCTGGCCTTCTAAACCAGAGGTTCCTTGAAGTATGCGAACAAGACGCTCTGCTTGCAATCTTGCCTGCTGGAACCTCATTTCGCCAACAGAAATTGTTTCAAGTCCAGATTCGGAAGTTTGCACCCCAAGAGTTTCTGCAAGAGACTGAATACTGTTCTCAGTACTTCTGCTGGCTGTTTCGATCTGGTTTTGAAGAATCTTGTTCACAGCAGGTACCGAAAGACGGCTTCGCTTTGCCAGAATTTCACGAGTCATCCCCAATGCTATCCGCCTGGCTTCAAGCTGTTCCACTAATGCCGTCTGCATGACTACTGCCTACTCTTTTTTGTGGGGAGAAATATTTGCCACTAACCACTGGTCTGTATCACAGATATATATTTCGGAGTCCACCGGATTTTTCAGGATATTGCATCAGTTAAACAGAAAAAACGTATCTTATTAAGCAGCAGATACAACCAACAGCCTGCAAGCTATTCCGGGCAATACTTGTTGATAAGTTCTCGCAGGTTTTTCTGAATCAGGTCTACCGAGAGACCTTCTCCGCTGGGGGACATGCAAGGTGCAAGGTGCCAGGTTTCTTTTTGCTGGCAAAGCATTCGGTACACTTCGTGCACGGCTGCCAGATACTCTTGGTTCGATTCGTGCAGGTCGGTCACCTGATCGGTGTAATCGCGAGCCTTTTTCATTGCAACACGATCCGCTGACGATTCGGCTGGCAAATCAAGCACAATCACCAAGTCGGGCTGGGGCACACCGAACAGTTCGAATTCTAATTTACTGATCCAATCCAGAAATTCCTGTTGCTCTTCTCCTGAAAGATGAGCGCCTTGATGAGCCAGATTCGAACCGACATAACGATCAGAAATCAGAATGTCGCAGTTGTTTAGTTTTTCTTCAATCAGGGCACGAGATTCAAAACGCTCGACAGCATACATCAGCGAAATTGGTACGGGATGTAAGTGCTCCAGCGGACCGAATTCTCCATTGAGAAAACGTCCAATCTGCTTGCCCATCATCGTTTCGGAATAGCGTGGAAACGTAATCGTTGAGCAGCGCAGGCCTTGCTGTTCGTAATGTTTTTGCAGCTCAGCAGTTTGTGTCCCTTTACCGGAACCGTCAATGCCTTCAATGGCGATGAATCTCGACAACCGCAATCTCCTGATTCTAAAAAGGGCCGTAATCAAGTTGAAATAAAAGTTCACGCAAAGCCGCGAAGACGCAAAGAAAAATCAACTCAGCCAAACTTTCGTAACCGAGTCTACTGGACTAATACAACAAAGAATTTTACCACGGAGACACAGAGGGCACTGAGAACAATTCACGTTTATTTCGCTTGTGAATCTGTTAAGAACCGAACCAATTCGCAGCTTGTATCGGTGATAAATCACAACCAAACCTTGAATTTATTTCTGTACTCCGTGCTCTCTGTGTCTCTGTGTCTCTGTGGTTATTTAATCACATCTCATTTATGCTGTTTACAAAACCTGCTATCTCAACTGTCAGGCACAGCCTGACCTACATCCTAACGCCTATTGCCTAACGACTATACGAGAAGCTTGCAGGTGATCCCGCAAAGCCTTTTCGCCCTGAGCAGACACAAATTTTCCAATATCAGATTCTTCGCCAGGTAATTCCACGGGAACGTATCTCTCGTCCGTGCCTTGAACCCAGCCAGGCTGTCTGGACGAAAAACCTTCAACCAGTACTTGTGAATCTTTCCCTACTCTTTGTTGATAATAGCGTTGTGCCAGATCACGTTCCACTTCGATAAGGCGTTGAACTCGCTCTTTGATCATATGTGGGGGCACCTGATCTGGAAAATCAGCTGCTTTGGTCCCTTCACGTGCACTAAATGGGAAAACATGAATTTTCAAAAACTCTGCTTTTCTGCAAGCATCGAGTGTTTCTTCGAATTCGGTCTCTGTCTCCCCCGGAAAACCGACAATGATATCAGTCGTGAAGGAAGGATGATTGAGTTCTTCCCGCATCATCTGCAATTTATCCAAAAACTTGGAGATGCTGTACCGCCTGCGCATGCGTCGCAAAACCGTTTCGGAACCGCTTTGCAAAGAAGGATGAAACTGCGGACACAAATGCTCACAATCCCGAGCTGCCTTGATGAAATCGGAATTGATCTCGATGCTTCGATACTCGAAAGTCGCATTCGCCAATTGCCGGGGATACGATCCAACTTCTGAAACAGATGCCATAACCGAAATGGCTCTTTGCCGGAATTCCCGCGTGTTGTATCGACACCGTAATGCCCCACATGCACGCCGGTAACCACCAGTTCCAGGTGTCCATAATCGATGAGTCTACGAAATTCTTCATCAATATGCTCAGGAGATCGGCTTTGTAATCCCGGACGCACTTGCGGGATAATGCAATAGGTACACTTCAGAATGCAGCCATCCTGAACTTTGACATAAGCTCGTTTGCGACCCTCGAAATGACTGATCCCGTTAGGCATATCGACAATGCCATGACGTGCGAGCACATCGGGAAGTTCTCGCTTATCTGTGACAACTTCAAACACAGAGGGCAATTCAGCAACCAATTGAGGATCTCGCGTTGCGTAACATCCCATCACCAAAGTTCGCGTTCCAGGGTTTTTGCGAGAAAGCTGACGGATCACTTGCCGAGACTTCGAATCACCAGAAGATGTTACCGTGCAAGTGTTTACAACACATAGGTCAGCCACTTCGCCCTTATTGGCTTCCCGAAATCCATTTTTGCGAAGGGTCTCTAGCACGAGCTGTGTTTCATACTGATTCACCTTACAGCCCAGAGTCACCAGTCTGCACGTTTTTCCCGCCCCTTCACTAAACACACCATCAGGAAAATGCTCGGTAACCGCGCATTCTTCTTCAGCTGCCTCGATAATAGGAAGCTCCAGTAGGGAGGATGGGGAAGAAGGCTTCATACGATTGATTTTATTTCGGGGGTTATGGTGCTGAAATCGACTCTGCGTACTCAGACGACTATTATAGACACAGAAGATTGCAGACACAAATCAATTGAGTTGCATGAGAATCGCCCCAATTCGAAGGCCGTGGGCTGGGTCGAGACCTTAGGTTTTACCATAAGTTGTTGGGAGATTTTACAATTGTTGTTTTTCTTTTGCCAGCCGAAATCGGTGTAACTTCGGTCGTGGCAAGGAACTGATTCGACTGCTGCGCATTGTGTTCCTGAAGGCGAAACATTGAAGCAAAGTCGAAACCGGAGCACTCGCGAAAGTTTATGCTGGTCATGCTGCTGTCGGCAAGCAACTCTACTTGAAAGATTAC
>JAESQE010000002.1 GCA_016765335.1 Planctomycetaceae bacterium | reverse complement strand
GGTGACGTAGCCTTTGGAGCGGATCATCAACTCCATTTCAGCCTTTTCAATCACGCGCCCGCCCGCATCCATAGAAGCATTGCGAACAGCTTCCATGAGGCGTTTAATCGGCACGTTAAAGGCACGTAAACGGTTAGGGTCAATGAGAACCTGATATTCTCTAACAAACCCGCCGACAGAAGCCACTTCCGATACGCCCGACACAGTGGCCAGCTCAAATTTTAAAAACCAGTCTTGCAAGCTCCGCAATTCGGAAAGATCGTGTTTTCCGCTTTTATCAATGAGCGCATATTGATAGACCCAGCCGACACCTGTGGCATCGGGGCCAATTTGTGGGACAACATTAGCAGGCAAATCACCTTGAATCTTTGATAGCGCCTCGATCACACGGCTACGCGCCCAATATTGATCAACGCGATCTTCAAAGATGATATAGACAAAGGACGTGCCGAACATCGAAAACCCGCGCACATTCTTTGTTTTCGGCAAGCCCAGCATGGTCGTGGAAAGCGGATATGTCACCAAATCTTCAATAATTTGCGGCGATTGCCCGGCAAATTCTGTGCGAATAATCACTTGCGTATCGGACATATCAGGAATGGCATCAAGCGGTGTGTTTTTAATCGCCATCACGCCAGCGACAAGCAGCGCGATCATCATCATGCCAATTAAAAGCTGATTATGCACTGACCATTCTATGACTTTGGCGACAAAGGATTGTGTGGGATCGTGTGAGAGATGCTCGTTTTCGTTGTTATTTTGCATCTGTTTCTTCTCCCGCCATATCACTCATTCTCATCGCCATGCCGCTGCCATAGGGGTTTTGCGGTGCATCTCCTCTTTGCAGCCAGTATGTGTTTAAGGCGTGATCCATATAAATTCTCACATTTTTGGAGGTATAATGATCGGGCTTACCTTCCAAAATCCAAGGCTTCAGAGCAATGACTAGCTCATTCATAGTCTCCAGCCATTCCTTATCCGTCAGGCTTTCTTTGCCCTTGATAAGCGCACGTTCAGCATCTTCCAGCACAAACTGTAATTGCGTCCCGCGAAAGACAGGAATCAAGTGATCACCCAATGTGAGGGCTGGCATAATCATTTTGGAATTGGGGGAACGTCCGGCTGTAACTTCCGCATGGATATAAAGCGCGGCATCAACAAGGTGGTCGATCATCGCCATTTGATCATCATCAATATCAAGCGCGGCTAGACCCGTTTGCATACGCTTCATTTTGCGGAAAGACTCACGCAGAGCGCTTTCGGAATCAATCAAAAATTGACCACTGACCACAACGTTGTCATTATTTTTTAACCCGTCCAGAACTTCTGTGCGGCCCTTATAACGCAGCCCTGATAATATTTTACGGGGCTGAAAGCGGCCTTCTCTGATCGCAACGACAACGAAATCACCGTCTTTGCTTTTAAGGATCGCATCGCTAGGGATAGACAGGCGGCGTTTCACGCCTGTTTCAAACTCAACATCGGCGTAAGCGCCGGGTTTAATCATCTTATCCGCATTATCCAAAACCAGACGTACGCGGCCTGTGCGCGTGGCGCGGTCAATAGTCGGGTAAATATAATCAATTTTTGCATCCTGTGCCTGAATGCCTAAATTTGGGAAAGCTACGCTGACTTTGGTTTCAGCGTTCACATAAGGAATATCCTGCTCCGCAATACTCACATCAATCCAGACAGAGGAATAATCCTGTATCTGGATCACCTTCATACCGGGCTTAACGTAGCTTCCTTCACGAATATTGATCTCGCTGACAATGCCGTCCTGCGTAGCATAAAAAGGAATATAGGGTTTTGCTTTGCCTTTGATTTCCTTGATCGCCATACCCTGCATGCCGAGTGACCCCAGCCGTCTTTTCGCGGCATTAATGCGCCCCTTGATTCCTGTGCTACGGGCGCTGATATAATCTTGCTGCGCAGAGATCAGTTCTGGACTATCAAGCTTAAAAAGAAGATCTCCTTTTTTTACCTCATCCCCTTCGGCCTTAATTCTCAGATTTTTAATCCAGCCCGATACGCGGCCAGATATATCGCTTTGCAGGCGCACGTTTTCTGTCACATCACCATAGCTGCGCACCAAAGTACCAAAACTCACCATTTGCGCCTTTTCTGTGCGAACCCCCATGCTTTGAATGGTTTCGGGTGCAATAGTCACGCCGGAGCGTTTGTTGCTATTTTTCTTAGCTGTATTGGTATTTGTATCCTCTTCCTCTGCATAAACCGGAACCAGATCCATACCCATTGGCGATTTACCCGGCTTATCCATTTTGTAATTCGGGTTCATCGGCGCAACCCAATATAAAATTTTCTTCTCTCCAGTTTTGCCCGATGGTGAAGGCGCTACTTGCGTCACGTCTTCCTCTATAACTCCATCCTCTTCACCATCACTTTCCAGAGCCACCAAATCCATGCCGCAAATCGGGCAAGACCCAGGGCGATCCGCAACGTAATGTGGATGCATAGGGCAAGTATATTTCTGCTCTGCCGCAAAGGCCGCGCCGCTTATAAACGCCGGAGACTTCACGAATGATGGCGCGATGACAAAGGCCATCATTAAAAATATAGCTGGGATTAAATGTTTCATTCTTGTGTCTCCTTTTGAGCGGGAGCCGGAATATCTGCAACAAAACCCCCTCTAATATTTGAGTTAAATTCTGCAGCCTTTGATGCATGCGTTGCTTTAACTTGCGCGAGCTGTGCCTGAATATTCAGGCGGTCAATTCTAGCCAAAAGAACACCATCAAGCTCCGATGTTCCCGCTTCATAATTGCGCTGTGCGGCTTTAATTTTACTTTTCATGGCATGGTCTTTATCTTGCAGAACACGCACGTTTTTGGCTGCCGCATCACGCGTACTTTGAAGTGCGGTCATATTTTGAATCCAGCGACGCCGCGTATCATCATAAGTAAATTTAGCACTGCGCTGCCGCTCTTTGGCGGCTTTCAGCTTGGGCTTCTGATTTTTTGAGGCCCAAAGAGGCACAGTGATTTGTGCCTGCACAGAAAACCAGTCATCCCCAGCAAAGCTTCCGTTTTGTCCATCCTCACGTTGCTTATATATGGCATTTATACCGAAATTCGGCAGGAAGGCAGCATTCGCAATACCAACGCCCTTTTTAGCAATATCAATATCTTCGCCAGCAATCAAAACGGGATAGAGCGTATTGGTGTTCTTATCCCAATCTGCCTCAGCAATTTCCGGCATATCTCCTTCCGGTACTTCATCAATCAATCGTACAAACTCCGCCTCGATAGAAATTAGCTTTGCATCAAGATCATTCAGCTTTCGTTCGGCTTCAGCGCGCTCAACATCGACTTCTGAAAATCTTTGATAAACAGCACGCCCGGATTCAATTTGTCCTTTGAACGTATCCTCCAGCTCGTGATAATAGCCAAGCTGCTTCTTAATAAGTCCTGTTTGTGTTTTTACGGCCTCATACTCTGCCAGCTTGGTCACCAACATAAAACGCAGCCGCGCAGCAGTATAATCCGCCATCAGTTTTTGTTTCTCTGAAAGTTGTTCTAATTTATCCGATTTAGCACGAAGCAGAGCTGGATTAGGAATTTTCTGGTTAAATCCAATAACTTTAGAAGTCGGTAAAAACCGGTCAAACGCCGGATCGGAAATCGGCACATTATCAACGCCAATCGAAAATGTTGGATCAGGCAGACCCAACTCCCCTTGCGCTTGTGCCCTTGTCGCCTCACTCTGCGCTAAAATACTCATCACCTGCGGATGGTCGCTTAGGCGCTGCACGTACTCCTCAAACGATGCCGCAAAAGCAGAATGAGAGGTAAGTATAACGAGAGCAGTAGCAATGCTTAAAAACTGTTTGATGGGCATAATATTCTCCGAAATTAAAGTCGCTTAAGTTTAATACGAAGAATATAGCGTAATCCCTCAAATTTTCTTAGAGAGAGTTTGCAGCAGCATTTTTCGCGCATGGTAAACCCGCATCTCCACCGTTTTTGATGTAATACCGAGGATGCGTGCGCACTCCTCCTGTGAATGATCTTCAAGGGCGAACAGGATTAACGCTGTTTTTAATTTATGCGGCAGTTTGTCAATCTGGCTTTCCAGCAATTTGAGCGTTTGGCGATGCTCGGTCAGGCTTTCAATATTTTCATCACTCGCCAGAATATCATGCAACGAGCCTTCATCATCACTATTTTTCCATGAATCTAGAGACACAAAGGATTGCAGCTTCTTTTTACGGGCATGGTCACGGCACAAATTAAGCGCAATTTGATAAAGCCACGTCTTAAACTTATAGGCCGGATTAAAACTTTCAGCCTTATTATAAACACGGAAAAATGTTTCCTGCACGATGTCATAGGAGGTATCTTCATCGCGGGTGTAGCGCGTAACAAAATGAAAAAGCGG
>JAESQE010000612.1 GCA_016765335.1 Planctomycetaceae bacterium | reverse complement strand
CAGTCCATGCAAAATTGGCTGGACCTCACTGGGTATTGTTCTGGCCCCAGAAGTATCCAACATCTGGGGCCAGAACACTTTCTTTATGCAAGCCGTATTCTGCAAAGCACAGCTCAAGGACAACTCAGCAATCGATTGGCACCCCAGCCACCCCTTTATCGAATCAACTGCATAGCTTGCGAAACATCATTTCGCTCACCTCCTTGAAAGTTTGCAACTTCAAAACAGAGGCGTTGGGAGCAAAAAAGGATTGAAATAAGCATCTTTTGTTGATAGTCTCAGGTTTGAATGTAGAAGATTAATATTAGGAAGTGAGTGAATCGTGCGTTTGATTTCGTATTCAACGCGTTTCCACTTTGCTGATCATTAAAAAAGGTTGGTCCCCAAATGCATGTGGAACTTATTGTAGGCAATAAGCGTTCGAGTGTTCGTCGGCTTGTCATCAGAGAATCGGCCTTGCTTGGCAGAAGCACCAAATGCGACATCCGTGTTGTTTCGGATGACATCAGTCGAGAGCATTGCAGGCTGGAAGTAGCCGGAACCGAGTTAATTCTGGTAGATCTGGGAAGCACAAACGGCTCTTTTGTTGATGGTACTAAGGTCGAGGCTCATCAACAGATTTCTGTTTCTTCAGGAGTCGCGATACAAATTGGCCCAGCCGTCTTCAAGGTGAGTTTTATTCATGATGAGTTCGAAGAGACTCATCACAAAGATGATGAAGATACCGTGGGGGAACTTCCGCCTCAGAGTCAAGAAGAAGCCGACCAGACCATCTCCATGGATGATGAATTTCTAGCGGGTATTGTCTCTGATGCAATTATCCCCAAACGCCCCGAGGATAACAATTTTGATGATTTCCTCAAAAACATGTGACGGTTGCAGGCCAAAATCAGCTTCGACTCAAGAGCATAGAGAGCTAGGCAGAAGTCATTGTCTGCGGACTTCTATTCCAGGGGTTGAACGAAAAGTGTGTTCGATTTCACTCGCTAATTGAAGATCACGCGGATGCTGAATATGGGCATCAATTTCTATCACACCGACAATGTTCCAATACCCGTTGCTGTTCTTTTTTGCGTATAACTGAGTGTTTATCCAGCTCCCGGGAATCGCTAAACCCGCATTGATGACCGCTTGATCGCCATCAAGATGAATATCTTTGATGTTGGTTCTAATAGGCTGATCGCTCGGCTGGCCTGCATTATTAGCCAAACCCATCAGGAAAGAATTTGTGCACTTTCGTATCGGGGCGTAATAAATGACATCGTATGCAGCCAGATAAAGCATGCACGCCCCTGCTGTCATACAACACACCGCCAGAATGCGCCCGCTAAATACTGATTGACGAGCCACATTGACTGCCACCATTCGGTTAGCGGGTGGCGAGAAATGACGTGTCCTCCTAGCTCGCCGATTTACTTTGCTTGACTTACGCACCGGGACGAAGTTGCCAATAAGCAGTCAGCAACTCATAGAGATCAGCAGAAACCTGAACTTCCTCGTCTTCGAAGTCAGACAGCCATGTTCTTTCACTGCGAGAAGCGTCACCAATCACTTGAGCAATTTGCCCAAGATGCATTGTGTGCTTTGCTTCCTCTTCAGCAGCTGAATCGTCTTCTCCGGTGTAGATCTTTAAGTGAGGTTTCATTGACATCCTTCCTTGGAGCCAAAATGATTTTACAAGAGATAATCCTACTTCTTTCATCGGTTGGGGAAGCTGAGATCTTGACCTAAATGTTTTAGAAAGGGGGGACTGGGAGGACTTTGCGGGCAATTAACTTGCAGGAAGCTGGTTGTATGGACTCTTGAATAGTAATTAGGGAGCCACAGTTTTTAAGTCGCCTCTAAAAATGAATTCCAGAGCTTCATAAAGACCGACTGAGCATAAGTAGTCGATCCTGAAAAACTCATCCGACGAACAGGAGTTTCTGGTTTGTTAGCGAAACCCGGGAGGGTGACGCGACTGCGGAACCAGATTGTGCTGATTTTCTTTGTGTCTTTGAGTCTTAGTGGTTCCTGTTTTTTACCACCAAAGCACTAAGACACAAAGAAAGAAAAGAAGAAGCAATGATTGAGAAAAAGTATGATCTGTAATTGACAATGATTCGGCAGCCGTCTCACCCTCCCGCAGGAGATATGGGATTTCGGCTTCATACGTGACTCAAATAGCCAGATGTTGAAGACGAGCAGGTAAAAACCTTGCAAGTTCTAACACTTCAATCCCTAGCCACTACCCCAACATGCTAGATCCAAAATAGTTTTTACAGGATCGCATAAGTAAACAGGCCAAAACCCCCTCTAACTCCCCCTTCGTAAGGGGGAGAACCACTTTTTAGAGATTCCCTCAATTCATCAGGCAATGATTGTTTGCCATGGTAATGCCTGAGAGCATGGCTCCGATAATTCCCAAAAATCCCTGGTCTGTGCCACAGATGAAGAGGTTTTCCAGCTTGGTCGATCCGTCAAGGGATTTCTCTGGTGCACCGTAGACGCAGCCGTTGATGTGCCCGGTGTAGTGCTTGATCGTTTTGGGCGTGAATGAATCCGTATCGATAATGTGCGGGCGGTAATCGGGAAGGTGCTCGATGGCCGTGTCCCGGATTTTCTTGACCCACTCCGCTTTGGCTTGCATGTATTGTTCTTCAGGCAGTGAAAGCCAGTAATCGTGATTTGCTAAGGCAGTAACGCGAATACAGCCTTCTTGAAGCGGAGTTTCGTACTGAAAATTGTTGGGAGAACAGATGATGCCGCTTTGCAGATCACACGGAGATTCAGGTTTTCGGTAGGAGAATGTTTCGCTGTTGTTGAAGAAAATGATCGTTTAATCGTGCCCCAGTTCCGCAGGAGTAACATCGAGTGTGTCAATGATTTCATTGAACGTGACATCGCCCGCAACTTGCGTAGAGGCAGAGTTTATATCGGACTGCGGTGATTCTGCTGGAATAAGTTGATCTGTTTCAACTGATCCTGCAGATGAGAGGATGCGGTTGGCTGTCAGCTGAGTTCCATCATCAAGAATGACACCTATCGCACGGCCTGAATCAGTAATAATTTGCTTGACCCCTGCTCGCAGTCGCAGTTCTCCGCCTAATTTTTTGTATTGCCTGACAAGAGTTTTCATGATGGGACGCACGCCTTTAAACGGCCTGCCAAACCCTTCCATGAAAATGCTTTTATACATGATGACAAACTGGTTTAAGTCCATGTCATCTGGTTTCGCGCTGCCGTAAAACATCAGCGGGCAAAAAAGCATGTCGATCAGCATCGGGGTTTTGAGGAATCGCCCCAAAGCTTCTCGTGCAGATTCTACTTTTTGATTGAGGTCCAGTTCCTTAAAGCTGATTAAGAACTGATGCAAGCGGGCAAAGTTATCTTTTTCCAGCGGGAAAGCAGCATTAATTTGCTCGTGAAGTAATTCAAAATCGTTAGAGAAATTGAGCGTACAGCCTGGGAACT
>JAESQE010000611.1 GCA_016765335.1 Planctomycetaceae bacterium | reverse complement strand
GAAAACTATTAACGATCGTTAACGTCATGATCAAAGAAGGAAAAAAATGGAACGAAAACACAATTAACACTTGATCTCCAAGACAGTCGCTACGTCGCTTGAAATTCAAGACAGTCGCTACGGAACTGAATTAATTAATGCGACTTGGGCTTTAACTGTTCCGTAGGGTGCGTCGTGACGCACCTTTGTCTGATTGTTATTATCATACCATGAGCAATTATCGTCGATCTCGGGAAGCCAAGCGGAATGGTACGGTGACGAGTTCAAGAACTTTGATTAAAAGGTGCGTCTCGACGCACCCTACACTACTCAACGAAAAATCCTAATACGCATTCGCGTATTAGGATTCGATAAACAAGATTCCTGACGAAGAGTTTTCTCTCTCCATTAGGCCCACTGTTCGTGGGTAACTTCACATATTACTTCTTGTGAGATAGTCCGATGAGCTTGGTTTGGATTCTACAGATGTAAGTGTCCGCAGCCATGTAAAGCGTTGTGCCATCTGGGCCGCCGAACGTGCAGTTTGCTGTTTTCTCTCCCGTGCTGATGCGTCCGAGAAGTTTCCCTTTTGGTGAGAAGATATAAACTCCACCTGGGCCTGTTGCAAAAATTGTTCCGTCCTGGGCAATTGCCATGCCGTCAGGTAAGCCTGGAAGTTTGCCAACGCTTGCGGTGGCATCGTGAATCACTCGGCCTTTACCTAGCGAACCATCTGTCTTCACAGGGTAGGCTTTCCAGATGGCAGCTTCGGGATCAGATTGTGCAACGTACAACGTTTTTTCATCAGGAGAAAATGCGATTCCATTGGGCCGAGTTAATTCGTCGGTGAGTAGGGTCAATTTTCCATTGGGTTTTAGTCGATACACGCCACAGAAATCGAGTTCTCTGCGAGAATCTTCCCAGCGATTCGGGAGTCCATAAATGGGGTCGGTAAATAGTAAGTCGCCGTTGGAATGAAAAATCAAATCGTTCGGGCTGTTTAGCCTTTTGCCTTGATAGTTATCAACGAGTGTTCGTTTTCCACCTTCTTTAGTTAAAATAGAAATCCGGCGGTCTCCATGTTCGCAGGAAACTAAATGACCGTCGGGGCTAAGTATCAGACCATTGGAACCAGGTTCACCACCATAACTGCCCGGCCCAGAGAACCCGCTCGGTTTCAGGAACAGCGATGCCCCAATCCCTTCGTCCCAACGATAAACGGAATTGCGAGGGATATCTGAAATCAGCAGATAACCAGGTTTTCCCGGAATCCAAACCGGGCCTTCGGTCCACTGATACCCAGAAGACAACACTTCAATCGGGGAGTTCGCAGGAATGATGTTGTCCATCTGATCGTCAAAACGCAGAACTTCGCCAATGTGTGGGAAATTCACAGAATCCTGTGCA
Source organism: Planctomycetaceae bacterium (assembly GCA_016765335.1). Lineage (GTDB taxonomy): Bacteria > Planctomycetota > Planctomycetia > Planctomycetales > Planctomycetaceae > Rubinisphaera. Next base: position 3,415 of record JAESQE010000611.1, on the reverse strand, counting down.
AGCAGGTTCCCACCGATTGAAAGCAATGTCAGACCAAAGGCAACGCAGTATCTCAACATGATGTATCCTCTATATGTATAAATGTGGTGTTACAGACAAGTTATGAGACCGTAAATGAAAATGGTTCCCGGAGTTTAATCGGGAACCATTTTGAGAGACTGGAGTAACGATTAAATCTTAATATTCTCGTTTGGTTTTCAATCCTGGCATAGGAATTGGATACAGTCCGTTTGCATCTTTCGCCAAGGGAGCAGGTCCATCGGGAGTGAGTTTATCTACATTGGGAGCGAATTCGTGATCCATATTCAGCATCTGATCCCGAGTGACAGTACGTCCGGTATGAGCAGCCATTCGGCCCATTGAAGTAACCAAAGAAGCCATCACGCCACGTTCAACTTCACTGTAAGGCTTGTCGTTGCGAATGGCATCCATCAGGTGTTCCCATTCCAATTGATAAGGACTTTCTTCTTTGTGCGGGTACGCCCAGACGAGATCTTCTTTGACGAAGTTGTGCCCTTTATAGATTCTGCTTTTGGCTGGGGTATGGGCAGATGTCGAAATGACAGCTGATCCCTTTGTGCCGTGGGCATAACTGGCAAACTCTTTGTCGCAGCCACTCATCGTGCGTCCGTCGAGATACAACTTCGTGCCATCTGCGAAGGTGTACTCAACAGAGTAGTTGTCGAAATTCTGATCGATATAATCGCCACGGTAGTGACGTCCACCAGAAGCTTTGGCTCTAATAGGCCAATCGTTTTTCATCCAACAGCATTCATCCAAATTGTGAATGAGGAAGTCGCTGTAGGCTCCGCCACTTGCCCAAAGAAAGGCATGGAAGTTTTTAATCTGATAAAGAACTTCGGGGAGGTCTCCATTGTTCGGAAGTGCATCAGCTGATCCGGTTGGTCCTGCCTGACGATAGGCTCGCATTGTTGTGATTTCGCCGATTTCGCCAGCTTGAATTCGATCAAACAATTCCCCTCGTGCTGAACAGTGGCGACACATCAAGCCGACTGCAACCTTCAGGTTTTTCTTCTGTGCTTCTTTGCCAAGTGCCAACATTCTTCGGCTGCTGGGGCCATCTGCTGTCAGTGGTTTTTCCATGAAAACGTTGAGGCCCTTTTCGATGGCGTACGTAAAGTGCACCCAGCGAAAAGCTAACGGTGTTGTGAGAATAACGATGTCACCCGGATTCAAGCAGTCCATGGCTTGCTTGTAGGCTTCAAATCCGATGTATTTACGATCTTGCGGGACATCCACTTTATCGCCAAATGTGGCGTTGAGTGAATTGTAACTCACGCTTTGTCGATTCTCAAATACATCAGCCATTGCAACAAGTTTGACGGGGCCTTGTTTGGTTGTTAACGCATTGGCAGTTGCACCGGTTCCGCGACCGCCGCATCCAATCAGGGCAATTTGAATTGTGTCATCTCCGGCTGCATGTACGCTGGAAGTGATACTGCTTGTTGCAATTGCTGCAGAAGCCAAGGCAGATGTTTTTAATACATTCCGCCGAGAGAGGGTTGGCTCGGTTGGTTTTGTCATCGTAGAAATTCCTTTTTTATTGAAATTAAAGCTGAGTAGTGTGAGCTATTTTAGGAAAAAAACAGGGGATAACAGGTCGTTTTACATCACATTGTTAATTAAAACCTGACAACAGTATCTGGTTTTATTCATCGTTCAGGAACTGCGAAATCGCGTCTCCCTTCCATGCCAATCTTCAGTCTTATAAACAATGCCTGATTATAATGTACCGAATCGAGCAATTCCTGCCAAGTAATAAGCAGGTTTCAGTCTGTCCTGTGCATTAAATTGGATGAAGAAATTAAGGTAGGGGCAAAAGGGGAAATAAGACGCCAAGAACTGTAAGTGTATTAGACACAAGGGGATGCGGTAAGTCAACTCTTTTTTACATTGCCTTATTCGCGTTAAAACAATGGCTGGATCGACTTGCCATTCGTGCAACGCTTGCCAAACAGCTCCTAGAAAATCACAATGCAGCCAGAATTCAGTTACTCAGTCGCCCCTGATATCAGTGTTACGTTAACCAATGCCTGTTTGTGAGAGCAAAATGCTCACATTCATGGCGTTTCAATAATTATCAGCCTACATCTTCCCAAAGAAAAACAAGACGAAAGAACTCTCATGGAATTTCACGATCTGACACGAAAACTACAACGAGAAAACGATACCAAGATTGTCATGCTCGTTTCCGATGGAATAGGCGGATTGCCATTAACTCCCGGGGGAAAAACCGAACTCGAAACTGCAAATACTCCCAATCTGGATGCACTTGCGACCCGAGGAACGTTGGGTTTGAGCACCCCTGTGTTGCCCGGAATAACTCCGGGAAGCGGGCCAGGCCACCTCGGATTATACGGCTACGATCCTTTACAGTACAACATTGGTCGCGGCGTGCTGGAAGCTCTTGGTGTCGATTTCGAACTTGGTCCAGATGATGTTGCGATCCGAGGTAATTTTTGCAGCCTTGATGAGCAAGGAAAGATTTCAGATCGTCGAGCAGGAAGAATTGCTTGTGAAATCGGTTCGAAATTGTGTGACAAACTGGCAACGATTAAAATCCCTGGAGTTGAAGTGTTTGTCAGGCACGTCAAAGAGTATCGCCTGGTGATTGTTTTTCGGGCCGCTGGACTTGGTGGCGATTTGGAAGATACCGATCCTCAGCGAACTGGTGTTGCGCCGCTGGAACCTGTTGCGATGAATGAGCAGGCTCAGCCGACCGTGAAAGTCGCCCAGGAATTCCTTTCGCAGGCCAGAGAAATACTCATAGATGACTACCCTGCGAACTTCCTCACACTAAGAGGTGTTGCCAAAATGCCTGAAATCCCAACCTATAACGAAGTTTACGGGTTGCGAGCCGGAGCCGTTGCGGTCTATCCCATGTATCGAGGACTTGCTCGGTTAGTCAGCATGGATGTACTTGATGCGGGCCAAACACTTGATGATCAATGCAGTCGTCTGGAAGCAAGTTGGAACGATTACGATTTCTTTTTCGTCCACTTCAAATACACCGATTCCACTGGTGAAGATGGTAACTTTGACGCCAAGGTCAAACGAATTGAAGAACTAGACGCTGCCATTCCCCGCATCATGGCTCTGAATCCGGATGTGATGATTGTCACAGGAGATCACAGCACGCCGGCTAAGATGAAGTCACATTCCTGGCATCCGGTCCCAACTTTAATTGCTTCCGATGTTTGCCGAACCGATGCTTGTACTACCTTCGGCGAAGCGAGTTGCTTACAGGGTGGTTTAGGACATTTCCCTGCCAAATATTTGATGTCTCTAGCGATGGCGAATGCCGGGCGATTCGAGAAATACGGCGCTTAATATCAATCCCAATGAAAACCAGGGAACAGAATTCAAAAAAGGGGCACAGACATTCCTGTCTGTG
>JAESQE010000610.1 GCA_016765335.1 Planctomycetaceae bacterium | reverse complement strand
GCCCGCGTGATGGTCAATCGAATCTGGCAGCATCATCTGGGCAGAGGAATTGTTCGTTCTCCCAACAACTTTGGGTTACTGGGCATACCGCCAACTCATCCGGATCTGCTCAACTGGCTCGCAAACGAATTTATGAATAACGGCTGGAAGATGAAGCCTATGCATAAATTAATTGTCACTTCTGATGTCTATAAACGATCTTCTGCTGCGGTGCCTGAATCGTTGGATAAAGATCCAGACAACAATCTGTTTTGGCGATTTGATTTGCGAAGACTTTCTGCGGAAGAAGTTCGAGATTCTGTTTTGATAACGACCGGAGAATTAAACAGGCGATTGCATGGACCAAGTATTTATCCGGAAGTCTCAAAAGAAGTGCTAGCCACCCAGTCAAATCCTGGATCCGGCTGGGGAAAGTCCTCCAAGGAAGATCAGAACCGTAGAAGCATTTACATCTTCATCAAGCGATCGCTGATTTTGCCTGAATTAGCCAGTTTTGATTTCCCAGATACTGATACAACCTGCGAAGCTCGATTCACAACCATTCAACCGGCTCAAGCGTTGGGTATGATGAATGGTCATTTTCTGAATCAACAAGCGGAACTGTTTGCTCAGCGGTTACAAAACGAGGTCGGGGATGACGCACAGAAACAGGTGAGTCGGGCTTTATCTTTGGTTTGTTGTAAAACACCAACCGAGAAAGAGATTGCTCAGGGACTTCAATTAATGGAAAAGTTACAACACAAACATCAGCTGTCAAAACAAGACACGCTGAAGTTCTTCTGTTTGTATGCATTAAATTTGAATGAATTTATGTTTGTTGATTAACCATAAGGGAACCTCTATTAATTCAAAGGGAGCACAGACATTCCTATGTCTGTTTCGTTTGAGCCTGCCTTAATACAAGGCAGACAATAATGTCTACCCTCCGCTCGCAATGAATTTTGAATTAATAGAGGTTCCCAAAAGTCATGGAATACCCGTGAAACACTGATACAGTAATAACAATCGCGTTTAGTCGTTAAAAACTCTGAGATGCTCTGGAGATAATGATGAGTCAAAAGAACTTTTGTGGTCGAACACGTCGGGAATTTATGTGGCAAGGCGGCGCAGGCTTTGGTTCGGTGGCGCTAGCATCAATGCTTGATGAAGATGGATTCTTTGGCAAGACAGCTTCGGCTGCGGGGGCAATACCATCGCATGTCAAGAAACCTCACTTTCCTGCCAAAGCGACAAGTGTTATTTTTCTTTTTATGTATGGCGGACCGAGTCATATCGATACTTTCGACTACAAACCCAATATGATTGGCATGGATGGAAAAACTGTCGATATTGATACCTTCGGCCGAGGGGGGCATAAAAAGGGTGGACGAATTGTCGAGCCTCGCTGGAAGTTTAAGCAATACGGTCAATGCGGTAAGTGGGTCAGCGATCTGTTTCCTCATCTGGGAAAACAAGTGGATGACATTGCGTTTTTGCATTCTATGACAGCCGATTCGCCGATTCATGGATCGGCGATGCTGATGATGAATTCAGGCCGCATTTTAAGTGGTAGCCCAACGATGGGTTCGTGGATGAATTATGGGCTGGGTTCTGAAAACAAGAATTTGCCTGGCTATGTCGTGATGCTTGATTCGACTGGTGGCCCAATTAGCGGAGCCAAGAACTGGACTAGTGGCTACATGCCTGCGAATTATCAGGGAACCGTTTTGAATTCTCAGGGACCGCCAATTCTTGATTTGAATCGTCCGGCAGGTATGTCTGAACCGATTCAGCGGGAGCTACTTGATTCTCTCAAAAAAGCGAATCAGGAACATATGATCGGTCGAGGGGATCGGTCAGAACTTGCTGCCCGGATTTCTTCTTACGAACTGGCTTACAACATGCAGACTCATGCACCCGAAGCTGTTGATTTTGCGACCGAGAGTAAAGAAACGCAAGAACTTTATGGAGTGAACAAGCCTCAGACCGAGGAATTTGGTCGTAAATGCTTGCTGGCAAGACGCCTTGTCGAGCGAGGAGTTCGGTTCATTCAGATTTATTCGGGCGGGAATCATAACGATACAAACTGGGATGCACACGGCAATTTAGAGTTTAACCATAATAAGCACGCTGGTCGCACGGACCAGCCGATTGCAGGATTGATTAAGGACTTGAAACAGCGTGGTATGCTGGACAGTACGCTGATTGTCTGGGGTGGAGAATTCGGACGACAACCGACTGCTGAATACGCGAAGGGGACTGGTCGGGATCACAATGCTTACGGGTTCACGATGTGGATGGCAGGCGGCGGGATCAAAGGAGGCACATCTTATGGTGAAACCGATGAGTTGGGATCAGCTGCGGTAGAAAATCCTTTGCATGTGAAGAATCTTCACGCGACCGCACTGCATCAAATGGGGCTGGATCCGAATCGTCTTTCTTACTTTTATGGAAGCCTGGATCAAAAATTAGTTGGCGTCGAACATGTTGACCCGATTCATGAAATTATTTCCTGACAAGTCCTCCTGTTTCCTTTTACAGACTGATCTGATTCGATTGTGATAGCACCGCAAAGCGTTATCGAGAGGCATTCTTTGCCGCCTTGCTTGCTTTTTTTGTGAATTTCTTTTTGGGAATTCTCAAGATGGTTGCGGGAATTTCGATTTCGTCGAGTGCGTTAATTGCTGACGCAGTCAACTCTTTGGGAGACTCCCTGACTTCGCTGGCTGTGCTGTACGGCTTACGCGTTGCTCAGCTTCCCGCTGATGATGAGCACCCTTATGGACACACCCGAGCAGAAGGAATTGCAGCAACAAACGTTGCGGTGCTGATTGTTCTTTCGGCTGCATTTGTCGGCTGGGAATCGATCAAAAACATTGGCTCTGCCGTGCCGAGTGTTACTTGGTGGGCGATTGTGCTTGCGGGCGGGAATGTGGCCCTGAAAGAGTGGCTGTTTCGATACAAGTTACAAGTGGGCCTGCGAACGGAATCGGCTGCAATTTTGGCTCATGCCTGGGATCATCGAAGCGACGCTGTTTGCTCGTTGGCAGTGCTGAGCGGACTGTTGGCGATTCATTGGGGAGGGCCAGCTTATGGATTTGTTGATCCGTTGGCTGCAATTCTTGTTTCGCTAGGCGTGATCTGGTCTGGCGTGCATTTGTTTCGTAGCAGTGCCAGCGAGCTGATGGATGTGCAGGCCAACCCAGAATTAATTGCGAACATCCGGACTGCTTCGGAATCTGTCGCGGGGGTTGAAATGATCGAAAAACTCCTGGTCCGAAAATCCGGTCTGGAATATTTGGCTGATATTCATATTGAAGTCGACGCGAGCATGACAGTGGAGCAAGGGCTCCGCATCGGTCATGCGGTGAAGAGCCATTTGATGGACACGTTTCCACAACTGCTTGATGTCTTGGTTCATTTGGAACCCTACCCTCATAGTCATGGTAAAAGTTTGTAGGCACAAACTAGTATTATGTCTACCGTTAAATGGTAGACGGCTTAACAACTGTTGGAATATGGTTTCCTGACGTCTCGCCCAGCGTAGCCGGTCTCAAACAGGAGAAAATAGATTAAACCACGGAGGCACAGAGATCACAGAGAAAAGCATAAATGACTCTTATTTCAGTACAAAATGAGACGGTGAATCTTTTGCGTCATGCTGATTGCTTCAGAGACTCTTTTTAATAACTCTGTGATCTCTGTGCCTCCGTGGTAAAATACAATTTATCCGTTTTTCATATGTTCCCAATCGGGACTTCAAAAGCCTCTACCCAAATAACTAATCTTTAACGCCAGTTAGACTACTAGCGTTGCGATTACATCAAAGCAGTCAGCATTTCATTGCCTTTGATTTTCAGGGAAAAACTTGATGGCTATGTCCAGTTAGGGTAGAAATTACTCTCAAATTTAGCAGTACGGTAGATTCGACGGGGATTTCTGCGTAATCTGAACGGAACATTTTGATCGATTAAATTATAAGACGGAATTTTTCATATATGGCTGCTCAAAAATTAACTGTGGTGATTTCTCAGGCCCAGGGTAAAAAACCTCAGCAAAAACAATTAGAAGAAGAATTGACTGCCCGCTTAATGATGGATGGAAGCGTCGAAGTTGCGGTCGTGCCTCATTTGTACGACATGCATGCGGATCATACCGGGATGCTTTTTTTGAATTCGATACCGGGCGATTTTGTGATGCTTTCCTGGTTGTACCCACGAGCCACTCGCTGGACTTTACAT
>JAESQE010000609.1 GCA_016765335.1 Planctomycetaceae bacterium | reverse complement strand
TCGTCTTCGAAGTCGTGTCCATGATAACCATCGCACCAGTAGATCCGACCATCCGGCCCCAAAAAGCAGCCATGAATACTGGCTGCATTGCCTGTGTAGCCAAAATGTTTGACCAGTATTTGTCGATCTTCAGCCACCCCATCACCATCGTGATCGGTTAGTTTCCAGATGTAAGGCGGAGACGCGACATACAACGATCCCTGATACCAGGTAGCTCCCATGGGGAATGTCAGCTTATCTGCAAAAACCGTGGAACTGTCATATTTCCCATCGCCATCGGTATCGACCAGCAGGCTAATCGAATTGGGAAGCTCTTTTTCTAAATCCGCAGCTGATAAATTCACGCCTGCATTTTCACAAACATACAGCCGACCTTGATCATCCAAACAGGCCATCGTGGGATGATTCACCAACGGCGTTTCAGCTGCTAATTGAATTTCGTATCCTTCAGGAACCTGAATCGGTGCAGGAGTAAACTTTTCAGTAATCACCGGATCTGCTGCGTATGCATAAGATGAAAAGTCCCCAGATGGCCCAAGCTCTGAAGTGACAAACAAAGCTGCCAGACACAGAAAGACAGAATATCGGTTTTGCGCGTACATCGTACATATCCTCTTAACATTTACTAACTACAATGATAAATTGCTTTACAAGCTGTCTATCAGGTTATCTGTTTCGTCCCATAAACAACAGTCAATGAGATGCAGTTCTTCGCAAATGCAAAATACCGGTCACGTCAATCTTTTGGAAATCATCTGATGAACTCCAGCGGGCTTTACAGATCGTCCCTGACCAAGTTATTTTTAAGGGAGTGAATCTCTGTTAGATTTCCTGTGTACTTCTTCCTCGTAACTCTTTTTGAAATTTCTGAGTTTATTAAATATGTTTAAAAAATATCAATGGTGTCTACTGATTGCATTGTGCTTTTCGTTTCAAGCAAATGCGAATCTCTTTGCAGCAGATCCGATTCACGATCTGCAAACCAATTCTGTCAACGATGGCAAAGCGGCATTTGCTCATTGGGGATGGGAAGCAGATAAGTACACGTTGTGGGGCACGCACACGAATCGCCTGATTCCGGTTTATACTTTTGGATCAAAAAATGCTGTACCGGGGGTCAACTTGTCTTCCTACTCTGATCAGAATAGTCCCTATCGTAATCAAACTGCAATTCGACAATTTTACGGACGCGTCCCCAAGGGAACATTCAATCCGAAAGCAGAATATTTCGATCAAACGAATTTGTACGATATGCAACTGGCTGCACTGCGATCTGGTAAGAAGCACATTTTTCTGGTTGTGTTTGATGGCATGGATTGGCAGACGACCCAGGCAGCTGCGATCTGGAAAACTCAGAAAGATGGTTACCAATCGGGCCGTGGGGCAGGTCTGCACTTTCAAGACTACCAAGCCAATGGCACTACACAATACGGTGCGATGGTCGCTGCTCCTTATGCGAGCACACTTACTTTAGATATCAATACACAAAGCGTGACATCGCCGGCAGCAATTCAATTCGGAGGCTACGCTTCAAAACTGGCCGGTCAATTTCCCTGGAGCACACCATCGGAAGGAGTTTACCTGGTTGGAGAATCGAAACTATCTTCGATCAATCACCCTTACCCCGATTCTGCTGCCACCGCAACCAGCATGACTACCGGTTACAAAACTTATAATGGGTCGATTAACATTAACCCTGAAGGGGTGCAGCTCTCTACGATTGCGCATCTTGCTCAGAAACAAGGCTGGAAAGTTGGAGCAGTTTCCAGCGTGCCAATTAGCCATGCCACGCCAGCTGCTGCCTATTCGCATAATGTTTCACGCAACGATTATCAGGATCTGACTCGTGACTTACTTGGCTTGCCTTCAATCTCTCATCCAGACAGCCCATTAATCGGGCTTGATGTTTTGATCGGTGCAGGTTTTGGATCTGAAAAGAATCAGGATAAAGGGCAGGGAGATAACTTTGTTCCAGGGAATGCATACTTAACACAAAAAGATTTGCAATTAGCTGATAGCCGATCTGGTGGAAAATACACTGTCGCGTTACGCACCGCAGGACAATCCGGAGCAGAGCTTCTCAAGCTCAAAGCAGATGACGCGATTGCAAGCAAGCAGCGACTCTTCGGTTACTTTGGAACGCAGTACAAACACCTGCCATTTCAAACCGCAGACGGAAAATACAATCCACCAATCGGCAGATCAAAAACGGCTGAAGAATACACCGAAGCTGATGTACTGGAAAATCCAACACTCAAAGATTTTACCGAACAGGCAATTCGAGTTCTTTCTCACGATGATAAGCCGTTCTGGTTGTTGGTCGAAGCAGGCGATGTCGATTGGGCGAACCACGATAATAACATCGATAACTCGATTGGCGCAGTACTCAGCGGAGATGATGCCGTTCGCTCGATTACCAATTGGGTCGAAAAAGAGAGTAACTGGGAAGAATCACTGATTATCGTTACCGCTGATCATGGTCATTACCTTGTGTTGGATCAACCTGAGTTGCTACTCAATAAACCTGAAGAAAAATAATCCGTCAGGCGAGCCGAGCCAGTGATGGCCCTGGTGTGTTTCCCTCGTTCCCAAACTCCTGCTCCCAGTTGTTGGGAATCAATTGATCTGCGATTAAAGTTTTTGATATGTCGGGAAGCAGGAGCTCAGGTACGAGTAATAAACACCCCCGGCTCGCCTGTTTATCGGGGCTACTCCTTTAGATTCTGGAATACTAATTATGACTTGCCACAAACTGTCCTTCGCTGTCCTGGTGGCAGTCGCGATGTCAGGTGCATTGACAACCTACGCCTGTGCGCAGGAATCACCCAGCGAAAAGTGGAATTACAACCCCGAACTGCTTCGACCTTTCTGGGACGGGGACACCGTTTACGGGGAATCGATTCTGTTTATTAAAGATGACAAAACAGGACAGGCGAAAGGTTCGTTGTTGTTTCCTGCATTGGAAATTCTGGAGATCAAAAGTTCCACTGGAAAAATCACCTATCAGCAAGGCAAGGATTATCTTTGGAAATCTGGTTCACGAGAACTGATATTGCCAGCTGGTTCTCGCATCGTTTCGAGTACGCCTGCTCAAATGAGACGACCTGCCAATTCGCAGCGGCATCGTTTAACACATCGTGATGGTAACGGCGAAATCTTATTTGGTGCCCTTTTAGAATATCACGATCTGCAAACCAGCATCACTTATCAACATGCTGAGAATCAGTGGAAATTTCCAGTTCCCAAGTTTGATGAAAAAATACTGCCCAAAGTCATTGGCAAACTGCGAAACAAGAAGCCTGTTTCCATTGTCGTGCTTGGCGACAGTATTTCTTCGGGTTGCAATGCCTCTGGTTGGGCAGGCGGAGAGCCGTTTCAGCCTGCTTATCCAGAACTACTTCAACAGCACCTGGCTGCTGAGTATCAAACCCAGGTGAAACTTGCGAACCCTTCGGTCGGCGGAATG
>JAESQE010000608.1 GCA_016765335.1 Planctomycetaceae bacterium | reverse complement strand
TCGGGGATCAATACGATGCCTTTCGCATCTTTGAACCGGGCAACAATGTCCAAAACATGGTCACAGAAGTTGGAAACAAAAGACAAAAGACTCGACTCGATTCTCTAGAAGTTGTTTCGAAAGCGTTTAGCCAGGGACGCAACCTGCAAGTGAAAAAGTCTTTACACCAAGAGACAGTGCAACGCGCACTGGCGATGATGTCCTCTGAACAATTAAGTGCTTTCCAGATTACTGATGAACCCGAAGCGACCCAGAAAAAGTATGGTGACTCAAACTTTGGTCGTGGATGCCTGACAGCTTTGCGGCTGGTCGAAGTAGGCGTTCGTTCTATCGAAGTGACCCTCAATGGTTTCGATTCACATACCAATAACTTCGAAGCTCATATCAACCGAGCCAAAGACCTCGACCCAGCGTTTTCGTCGTTGATCCAGGATCTGAAAGAGCGTGATCTATTCGATTCGACAATTGTTTTGTGCATTGGAGAATTTGGACGATCCCCCAAAATCAACGCACTCGATGGAAGAGATCACTGGCCCAATGGCTTTTCTGCGGTGATTGGTGGAGGCGGGTTACGAGCCGGGACTGTCTTGGGAGAAACCGATCCCACAGGTGAAAAGATTGAACCAGTCGATCCGCAAAGCGTCCAGGATTTGTATGCAACCATCCTGCATCAACTGAATATCGATGCTTCGAAGGAACTGATCACACCAATCGGACGTCCGCTGGCTTTGTGCGAAGGCTCTCCCATCAAGCAGTTACTCAACGAGTAATACGCATTCGCGTATTTGTTTGCGCGTTGTATGTTCCCTAAGTCCTTGTTCGTACAAGGCCACGAGGGTATCTTCCCTTAATTGAGCTGTCTTAAGCACCATAAAAACTTTCGACAGTCAAGCCGGTGTTTTCACGCACTGTTTGAGCCAACTCATCGACCTGTTGATCACTCAAGGGAGTCACAGAACTTTCTGCGGGATCGCGAGCAATAGTATAAATCTGCACGAGATTAAACTGTGCTCCTTCACTAAGCATTTCATTGAGACGATCACAATAAGCAACAATTTCAGCAGAGGTCGGCGGTTGCAATTCGATATTCATGAACATGCTCTGAATGACAATCGGTCTCACCCGGGCAGCTTCAAGAATATTGTTGAGAACCTTATTAAACGAAACAGAAGTCCGCTCGACTTGATGATAATACTCCTCGGTTCCAGCATCCAGTTTCGCCCAGATTTCGCCACCATCCTCAGCAATCAACTCGAGTGCCCGTTGAACCGGCTCTCGATCAAATAATGTCGCATTGGTAATCACAACCAAAGCCCCTTCGGTCACTCCAAGGGTTTGTTTCATGTCTATGATCGACTGCACAATTTCGGGAAATCGACGATAGCTGGTCGGTTCACCATCTCCCGCGAAGGCAATTGATTTCAAGGACCGCCATTTTTCTGGAAGATCCTGAAACATTGGATGCTCGAAAAGTTCTCCTGAACGATACGCAATTAACAACCCCTGAAGCTCTTTCAATAACAACTCGTCATCGACTTTTTTAATTGGCGCAGGCGTATTTCGATCCACCTGACAATAAATGCAATCGAAATTACAAACTTTGTCGGGGTTCAGGTTCACCCCCAAAGAAATCCCATGACTTCGCCGAGAGACAACAGGGTACGCGTATACATTGTTTTCGAATGATGTGGGATGATCGCAAAACTGCTTCAGCTTTTTTGATTTGGTATTCGACATTAAGTGATCCGGCAATTGTAAATATGTTTTTTCTACAGGTAGTTACAAGCAAACAGCTCAGTCCAGACTCGAAAAGTCCACCATTGTAGACCATTTTTCAATAGGCAAGAACTTGGTTGAGCATTACCTGTAGGTATCATAGCAAAAAGAACAAACAATCAAGCGATGACTCACGCTGCATCGCTTCGATAAATTTCTGCCAGATGCACCATAATGTCAAGCAACATTTGGTCAGACCGCTGAAGCACATGACGTGAACTGCGATGACTAAGCCCCTCAACGATATTTTGCACACAGTTCAAGTGCATCGCCAGCAGATCGTGAGGAGTTTTTCCTCGTGATTGCATCCCATTCACAAGCTGGGACAATTCGTTCTCTAATCGACCAGATCCCATGACAACAAAAGATCGTAATGTCTGCTCGTATTGCGAGACGATGATCGCATCAAATCCAGAGGAAGCATTTTCTAATGCAGTTGAAGATGCCGACTGATCGGACTTGCTTTGCTCCTTCAATATTTGCTGAAGAAGATTGCGTTGCTGAGCAAGAATGACCTCTGCTTCTTCCTGTTCTCGCGACTGTCTTTGTTGCTCGATGCTCTGGAGTTTCTGATGAGCTTGCGAAATCGCTTGGAGCTGCATCGTACGATTGACCAGAACACCAATCACTGGCGAAAACCAACCAGAGTGTATTTCATGAAAATCACATTGATATTCTTGAAACATCTCAACCAATTCCACATCGAGCGATGAAGCTAATCCGAGAATTGAAATCGACATACCACTTTCACGGATGGCTGACAAAAACGCGGCCAATTCTCGGTGACTGTATTGTTCATCGGAATCACACAAAGAGATCACTAAACAATCCCAGTGTTGGGAACGTAAGCTTTGAAGTGTTTGGAATAGATCCGAATTCCAACTCACTTCTTTCAATTCCCATTGCTGGCGAGACAATCGCTGAGAGAGAAATTCCCAATCTGGGACATTGGCTCCTAATGCAAGCAATCGCAACGGGCGCAGCAATCCCTGGTCGCCTTGGCTTGAATCGCCAACGCGCGAATTACTCCGATCCGAATCAGCAGCTTGTAAATCCATCCTCATTTCCCTTGAAATCAGCTCTCAATAATCCATTGAAGGGAACCTAGTAACCTCTGTGACAGACCAATCTTTAGCGTTTACCTTCAAATCAGAAGCTCAGAGATTCTGCTTATAAGGGGAACCAAACATCAGGTCAACAGGAATTCAATGTTCCTACAAGCACAACTTCCGCCCGGCAAACAGGTTAAGTCATCCCGGGGAACAACAATTATTGAACACTGCGAGTTTACCACCAAATCGAATAATCATTGCAAACCGATTCGTCTCATTCATCCCCTGGGATTCCCACTGGATGTGAACTTAACCGTAGCTATCACTAGTTCACGCCCGCAACAATCAGAAAACGGTCATCTCATTACTATTTTTAATGACACAATAATAGCCACTGATGTTCTATTTAAAACATCATATTCTAGGTTTAGTCCAATCATGCCAGCCCATCCTCATCTATCAGGAACATCATTGAAGGCCAGGGAAGTCGTTTCCCCCAGGCAAAAGCTGGACACCCAGCTTCTGGTCTCGATTATTGTGCCGACCTATGAAGAAGCCGAAAATCTGCCGATTCTAATTCCTCAAGTTTGGGAGGCGATTACTTCAAGTGGAATGACTGCGGAAATCCTCGTCGTAGATGACAACAGCCAGGACGATACCGTTCGTGTTTGTAATACATTAAGTCATCTGTATCCGATCAAGCTTTTTGTACGAACACAGGAACGCGGCCTCTCCAGTGCGGTACTGCACGGCATGAATCAAGCCACCGGGCAAGTTCTTTTAGTAATGGATGCAGATCTTTCTCATCCTCCCGAGAAAGTTCCCGAATTGGTAGCAGCCATTCTGGAAAAGCAGGGCGATTTTGTTATCGGATCGCGATACGTTCCGGGTGGCACAACGGATGACAGTTGGTCATTTTTCCGATGGATCAATTCGAAAGTCGCAACCGGATTGTCTCGTGGATTAACCACTGCACGTGACCCGATGGCTGGATTTTTCGCATTGTCACGAAAATCCTTTGAACACGCGATGGAATTGAATCCCATCGGATACAAGATTGGTCTCGAATTAATCGTAAAATGCAAGTGCAAGCAAGTTTGCGAAGTTCCCATTCATTTCCGTGATAGAATTCATGGAGAGAGTAAACTTACACTTTCTGAGCAATTCAAATATCTACGTCATCTGGGCCGACTGTACCGCCATAAAATGGGAGAATGGTTCACACCGCTCGCATTTGCAGCAGTAGGAGCTTCGGGGATGGTTGTCGATCTGGTTTTACTTTCGGTGTTTATGCTTTCTCTCAGTTTTCCAGCCGCCAGAGCCTTGGCTATTTTCGCTGCAATGACTTGGAACTTTCTTGGAAACCGATACCTGACATTCGCAACCAGGCACAACAAAGCTCCGTTAAAACAATACCTGATGTACTGTGGATGTAGCTTGCTTACAGCCTCTGCATCATGGAGCATTTCAACCTATCTTTGGGAATTGCACGCACAGCTGCTGAGGCTGCCTGCGGTCGCTGCAATTGTAGGAATCGCAGCTGGCGTGATCCTCAATTATCTGTTTAGTAATTTTTTGATATTTCCTCGCAAACGACCAGAATCAAGCACCCATTAAGAACATCACGGCACCACAAGGGAACCTCTGGAAATTGGTTCTCCCCCTTACGAAGGGGGGAGTTAGAGGGGGTTTTTGAACTGTTTTTTATAACCAACCTGTAATCGGGAACCTCTGGGATTCAATTAATAAAGGTTCCCTAACCTTAATAGAGGGGCCCATCATTCAAACCATATTCATTCCATCATGTAGCGAGCTTTAAGGTGCCAAACCCTCTAATAGATGTAGCCAGCGAATTATCTGAAGAGCAGGGCAATGCAAACAATCGTTTCAGCATTTTCGCTGGAAGTTTTGCAGCGATTCTGATTGCAATTAGTGTGACCTGCCCGAGCTGGTTTCGAAATGAAATTGATGGCCTGGATCAAGCACACAATGTTTTAACATCTGTTTTCTTTTACGACTTCTATCGTGATGTCCCTGTAAGCAATCCGGTTGACTACGTTTACGATTACCAACGCCAATACCCAGCGTTGGGGTTTACGTTCTGGCCCCCGTTGTTTCACGCAATCACCGGAGCGGTCATGCATATTACCGGTCCGGAAATTCTTACCGTACGCTATGTTCTGGCTGGATTCACCGTTGTTTTTGTGTTGTCGATGTACTGGGCAGTGACACGCGGCAGCTCTTGGAAAGTTGCAATTTGTGCGGTTTTTCTCGCTGCAACAACTCCTGTATTATTTCAACTTGAAAACACAAACATGCTGGAAGTTCCTTCGCTGGCGATGAGTTTTCTCGCCTTGTGGATGTATCAGCGATTAATCCATCGAGGTACCTGGAACAGTACAACAGAAGCGATTCTAGCTGCAATCGCGTGTGCAGCAATTGTTTACACAAAACAACCCGCGGTCTTCATCCTACCCGCAATCGCTTT
>JAESQE010000607.1 GCA_016765335.1 Planctomycetaceae bacterium | reverse complement strand
GTCTCTGAGACCATTGCAGAACATGCCGTACCGGGCGAGCAAGTGCACGTGGCTGATGAGCATGTCACAAAAAAATCTTCCAAGGCCCTTGTTGGTCTGATGCTTGTAGGAGTGATCCTGGTAATCTTTTCCGGGCACGTGGCGATTGAATCGGTTTCTGTACTTGCAGGCCGAGCCGGAATTCCGCAAGTTGTTATCGCTGCGACACTGGTTGCATTCGGGACTTCGCTTCCCGAACTGATGGTTGGTATTACCGCGATTCGCAAAGGGCATCCAGAATTGTTGGTAGGAAATGTGCTTGGGGCAGACATTCTGAATATTCTGTTTGTCATCGGAGCAGCTGCGTTTGCAGCTCCGCTTCCGATTATTGATGCCACGGCTAAGGTGCCCGAGATTTTCCTGTATCTACACATCCCCGCGATGCTGATCATTCTGACGTACTTCCGCTGCTGCATTTACTCTGCAACAAAACAAGGCGAATTCAAACGCTGGATGGGCTGGCCGTTATTGGCCATGTACCTGATCTATATCGTTTCGCAATTTGTGGTTAGCATGTAACCCGGAAACTCAGTTCATTTTACAAAGGTACTAGTCTGCCTGCCATTAATTGGCAGGCAGTTTAATAATCTTGAGATACCATTTTTTGACGCCTCACCCGGCGTAGCTGGAATTAAATAGGAAATAAGTAGAATAAACCACAGAGACACAGAGGCCACGGAGAAAAACTTAGCCAATTTTTTATGCATCGCAGAATGAGACGGTATCTCTATTGGGTTATACATAGGATCGTCTGACAGCTTCTTTTTTAACTCGGTGTTCTCTGCGTCTCTGTGGAAAAAAACATCTGCCAGTTTTCACTTATTCCCTATTGGGATTTTGGGTTCGAGTGAGACAGCTGGCATTTAACATTAGTTAGGCTAGTAGGGTACGCCATTGCGTACCAATTTGATATTTGACTTCATAGCAATGGTCCGCAATGAGCAGACTCGACAAATAAAACATAGAATCAAACACACGACTGATTCAGAAAAGGAAATTTCATGGATATTCAACTCGCACAAGCCTGGGATGCTAATCAAACTTCAGACTGGTTAGTTCTTTTTATCGTTCATGACGAACAGCCCATCCTGCCCGCCTCGACACCTGACGAGTTGAAAACCATTGTTAATAACTTGCACGAATCGGGAGATTTACCAGCCAAGAAAGGGGAGGTCCGCAAGCTTTACGGGCAGCAAGCCCCCTTGCCTTTGCGTGTGCTGATTGTTTGTGTGGGCGAGAAGAAAGACTGTGGGCCAGAAACTCGCATGCGAGCCTTTTCGACAGCTGCCCGAGCATTGTGCGATAAGCCGGATTTGAATATCACGTGGCTCCTGCCTGATTGCTCCGGAGAAAATGTTTGCGCAGGCAAGCAGATTAAAGTCGCAGCCACTGCCTTGGAAATGGCTCCGCAAACCCAGGCATTGTATCAGAAAGAACAGAAGCGATTCGCATACAAAAGCGTCACGCTCGTTTCTAGTTATGAAAAAGAAACAGCGATCGAAAAAGGCAAGGTTGTTGGAAAGGCGATCAATTTAACACGGGAATTGATCAACCGTGGGCCGCACGAAGTGCATCCGGAAAGCTTTACAGATCGAGCAAGCCAGGTCGCAGCTGACACCGGTCTGCAAATTCGAATTCTGGGTGACGATCAGCTCGAACAGGAAGGCATGCATACGATGCTGGCTGTTGCTCGTGCATCTGCTTATCCTGCTCGCCTGGTAATTTTGGAACACAAAGGAGCAGGCGATGATGTTCCGTTTGTAGGCTTGATCGGCAAAGGAGTCACTTACGATTGTGGTGGCCTTTCCCTCAAACCAAGTGACAGCATGAAAACGATGAAATCGGAAATGTCCGGAGCTGCAACCGTTCTGGGCGTGATGCAAGCGGTTGCAGAATTGAACTTGCCGGTCAACGTGCGAGGTTACATGGGCTTGGTCGAAAACATGATCAGTGGCGACAGTTACCGTCTGGGAGATGTGCTCACTGCTCGAAACGGCGTCACCATCGAAGTGCACAATACCGATGCTGAAGGACGACTTGTGTTAGCGGACGTGCTGGCATTGGCAGCTGACGAAGGCTGCGAAAAGATGATCGATCTGGCGACCCTCACCGGAGCTTGTGTCGTTGCATTGGGCGAAGAGTTCACCGGCGCATTCACCAACGATCAAGCCTGGCTCGATCAGTTAATGCAAGCGAGTGGCAAAGCGGGAGAAAAAGTCTGGCAGATGCCGATGTGTGATTCGTTTAGTGATCAACTTCGATCCGATGTCGCAGACTGCAAAAACATCGGCACTCGCTGGGGTGGTGCAGTGACTGCTGCTAAGTTCCTGGAAAAGTTCGTCGCAGAAACACCCTGGATACATCTCGATATCGCAGGCCCAGCTTTCAGAACCAACAGTAAATCTTACCGAGAAGGCGGAGCATCCGGGGTAATGGTGCAAACACTGTTGCAACTTTTGGAATCGTCTCATGACTGATAAAACGAGTAATGACAACAAAGGCTTCACCTGGATTTATATCGGTCTGGCATTGCTCGTTTTGTATCCGTTGAGTATTGGCCCATTAGTCTGGTTGAATCATAATGGCTACCTGGCTAACGAGGTTAAATGGGTAGTGGAATTTTTTACATGCCACTGGGATTCATTATTAACAGTAACGAGCAACTCTACGCTCTGCTTGAGTGGTATTACACGTTATGGGAATTCTAATACGCAATCGTGTTTTAGCGATTATTTTCATCGGGATTGGAAGAAGAACATTCTGGGAGACAAGAAAATGGGACTGTTTGATTTTCTGTTTGCGGGCAGAGCTAACGCGAATATTAAAGAGTTGCCCGATTCTCTTTGGATGTCGCAACAAGCGAAGTACCAGGGCGTTCGGGAGGAAGTCAAATCGCGATTGAATTCTGATTCTGTCGCGATTTTATTGATTGCCCATTTCACTGATACGATGGAGCAAATTAATAACATCGCA
This sequence comes from Planctomycetaceae bacterium, assembly GCA_016765335.1. Taxonomy (GTDB): domain Bacteria; phylum Planctomycetota; class Planctomycetia; order Planctomycetales; family Planctomycetaceae; genus Rubinisphaera. Next base: position 640 of record JAESQE010000607.1, on the reverse strand, counting down.
GCTGAAATCGAGGGAGATATCCCGGTCGTATCAGTGCTTGCCGAAAATCTGTCTGTCGATATCGCCAGCAAATTAAATGTTGACGAAACCGAGACCATTGATTTCATTGTCGCTGAACTTCACCCATTGTATTCGGTCGATGAAACGCTAACGCAGTTCGCCAGACAGTTACCATGCAAATGCCGGATTGCTCGTCACTTGGCGATAGACGATCCGCTGATCGAACTGTTTGCTGGTGATTGGGTAAAAAACATGCTTGAGATGATGGGCGTCAAAGCCGACGAATCAATTAAAAGTAGAATGGTCATTCGTCGAATTCGAGATGTGCAAAAAAAAGTCGAAGCCCAAGCCACCGGCAACACCGAAGCAGACTCAGCAGTCGAATGGCTCGAAGAAAACCTACCCAATAAACTGAAAAAGTAATAACCGCAGGGTCTGCTGTGCGGACCGCAATCTAGCAATTTAAGCCTTGTTGCATTTGGGCGAAATACTACCGGCGGGGGCCACTGCGAAAATGTAATTTGTGGGTGCCACTGCCTGGCTTGTCCAGCAGTGCGAATTATGGCTGCATTTCATCATTTAGCAGAGTCAACTTGAACGTCCTCTTCTGTTTTAACACGAAGAATCTTCCGCCGCGACC
>JAESQE010000606.1 GCA_016765335.1 Planctomycetaceae bacterium | reverse complement strand
GGTGTTCTCTGCGTCTCTGTGGTAAAATAAAGTCTATCCGTTTTAATTTGTTCCCAATCGGGACATCAAAAGCCTCTACCCAAATGACTGACCTTTAACGCTAGTTGGGCTACTACGATTGCTATCTTCCTAAAATATTAGTTATTCGTTTTCGACATACACATACGGACCGCCATCGACAATTGCGTAGGATTCTCCTCCCTGAATAGCGTTTTGCATTTCCTCATGATTTGCCAACGGGATACAGAATAAGTTTTCTACGATGTCCTGATCCAAACCACTAAGCAAATACACTTTCGCCGTTTGCGCCAAATCTGCAATAGCGTGCAGCGCATTGGCCTCGGGCGTATTCAAGGTATTGAGCATTTGCATGGCTTCATCCAGACTGCCACACATGGTGAGAGGATCAATCAACTCGCGAGGCAACTCTTTCAAATCCGTCAGCAGCATGACACGCCCATCGGTTTCGACAAGAGTTTTCGCTGATCGGCAAGTACGAGTGATCGCAGCCCAAATATCGCAGCCCGGTTCGTTAGCCAGAGAGACGACAACGGTTTCGGATCGGTCTGTTTTTTGAATACGCCAATTCTGTTGCAACAAGGAAACCGCATCCCGATAAACAGAATCGCAAGCTCCGCTGAGGATGTCAGCCAGCTGTCCCGAAGCCGAGGGGATCACCTGAACGGTGTACTGCAAGCCAAGCAGCCAGCCGATTTCATCGATTGTCTGACGGGTTCCTCGTGACGTTTCTGGAGTCAACTCATGTTGACGTACACCTCGAAGTTTTTCTTGTTCTTCAGTTGATGCAAACGCGGGATAAACAACCGAATGTGTCCCACGGTATCCCCACTGATCATCGAATCCGAATTGTCCGATGGAAATCACGACATCTGCATTGCCAATTTCCTCGGGAAGATAAATGCGTTCCCCCTCTGCGGTTGATGCCAGATAAATCTGTTGACTTTTCATGAGATCGACATGAGAAACCACTTTCCCAACAGCTTCGGGAGAAAGATTCGCGGGGAGATCTTGCTCGATAATTTCGCGATTCAAAGCGACACGAATTGCATGGCTTTCGATGCCAGCTGAAATTAGTAGTTCTCGCAACGCTTTGACAATATCTGGCCAGCACGGAGTTTCCGGCTCAACAACAATCGCGACACTATCTCCTTTGACCACCGCCTGGTTAATCTGGGGGTAATCAACGGGAGCTTCAATCGCTTTTTGAATTTGAGCAATGGCATCAGTTGCTGTTTCTGGACCGCGGTGGTGCCAGCAGGGAACCTGTTGATTAATTTCACAATCAAATTTTCGGTCATGACCGTAATGCAGAGTAAAACTGGGCAAAATCTGTTCCTTTGTCTGTGTTCCTGATTGGGAATTTCTCCCAGGGTATTTATTTCTGCTGGCAACTCTGTCGGTTCTCAGCAGTTGGGGTTCGGTACTGGGAACCTCTATTAATTCAAAAAGACATTGCGAGCGGAGGGTAGACATTCTTGTCTGCCTTAAATTAACGCATGCTCAAACGAAACAGACACCGAATGTCTGTGCTCCATTTGAATTAATAGAGGTCTCCTACTGTAAAATAGCTACAATTTTAGCAAGAAACTGTCGTTCAATCGCAATTGTATCGAATTTGTGCCACACTGTCCGTCTTCCGGTCCCGGAAGATTCCAGTTCAAGCCGGATTGGTGATTGAAGTAATCATCTTTATATTCACCGGTTCTGGTTCTGTTTAAGTTTTCCAGAAGTTGATCAATTGCAGTGAAATACGACGAAAACGATCAGTTGATGATTCGCATTCAAGAAGGGGACGCGTCCGCCTTCGACAAAATCGTTGCGCTCAATCAACAGCCTTTGATCGGTTATTTCCAGAAAAACACGCGAGATTGGCAGTTAGCCGAAGATCTTTCCCAGGAAACACTGCTCCGAATATACAATCAGGCTTGGGATTTTCTACCCGTGGGACGGTTTAAGCCCTGGATGTACCGAATTGCCCGAACTTTATTAATTGATAATGTCCGCAAACGCTCTCACGATGCCCTGATTCGAGCTTATCAGGCTCGCAGCGAAGAGAATGATCCTGGTTTATCGCGAATTGCAGGGGACTTTTTGCCTCCCGAACATCGCATCAATCAACAGGAGTTTTCCGGGCTTGTGGATCGACTTCTAGATGAAATCCCTGATGAACAAAAACAAACTTTTGTGCTGCACCATTATGTCGGACTGGGACTTGCAGAAGTTGCAGAGATTTTGGATTCGAATCTCGCGACCACAAAAAGTCGATTGAGGCTCGCTCGCGAAAAACTACAAGAAAAACTTCAACCTTTAGGGGTGACTGCAAAAAACGAACCTGCCTGAACCTATTTTTGGTAAAAGGCAATTTTGGAAAACACCTACTTGTCCAACTAGCGTTAATGGCCAGTCAATTAGGCAATGGATTTTGAAGCCCGATTGGATACAAATAAAAATGGATAGATTTTATTATACCACAGAGACGCAGAGAACACCGAGTCAAAAAGACAGCCGTTAAACAATCAATATGACGCAAGAAATTTACGGTTTCGCATTGTAGTGAAATAAGAATCACCTGAAATTTCTCTGTATTCACTGCGTCTCCGTGGTTAATTTTATTACTTCCTTTTTATACCGACTACTCTGAGGAAGACGTTAGGAAATCAAATTCAAAAATTATTAAGTCGTCTGTCATTTAACGGTAGATGTAATACTACGACCTGTTCGCAACAGAAAGAAACAGAAATGATGAAAAAACAAATTCGAGTGACACGATCTGCTGTGCTGATGTCTGTCTTCATTCTTACAGCTGGTTTCTTGCTGGGCTGCAGTGAAAAACCGACGGCTGGCCCCAACGGAAATTCGCAGTCAGGAGAGAACTCCAATGATCTCCCTGTTGATCCCGGTCCTGCACCAGGTGGTCAATCTGAACCAGATGCAGGTCAAATCCCTTTGCCTGAACCAGCCCTCAGCACCACGCCTCAAAACGAATTCGCACATGTAATCGTACAACAGGTTGATTACTACAAAGCGGGACCGCAGCAAGCCAGTGCTCCAGATGGAAAGTTAACCCCAGGAACCAAAGTGCAAATCATTCGACAAGCAGGCAGCTACACAGAAGTCAAAACCGAAGATGGCAGGCAAGGATACGTTGCAGCCGACAGCGTGCAGGTGCTTCAAGGCAATTAATACGTACTTGTTATCGCGTTGAATTCAAAAGACTTATGGGAACCTCTATTAATTCAAATGGGGCACAGACATTCCTGTCTGTTTCGTTTGAGTCTGCCTTAATTCAAGGCAGACAAGAATGTCTACCCTCCGCTTGCAATGAAGTTTGAATTTTTAGAGGTTCCCTTATTGCAAGTTGCCTTGAATAAGTTTTGCCATTTTGCGAGCAGTTGTTGAAAGCGGATATTGATCGAGCTGTTTTGCTGAAACCCAGCAACTGTTGTGTAGCCCTTTTCCAACTCGACCGCTGAGATGTTTTCCCTGCAAGCAAATCAGTCTGATACGATATCGTGTCACGCTGTGCTGAATCGTTGTGATTTGGTGAGTCAGGTTGATTTCAAACTGATACTGCGATTCAACTTCATTTTCGACCCATGCAAACGGAGCTTTGAACAGATCCCGTTGATCAAACAGCGAATTTCCCGGCGGATATTTTCGGGAGAGCATCTCTAAATATTTCTTTGAAGAGACGACGGTTTTTTCATCGAGTTCCCAGCGAGGGAAATCCCACAATCCCGCCCAGCGTTCTCCTTCGGGGTATTGATGCAAAAGGAACTTTCGTTTTTTCTCGACTGCAATACACAAGTGCGTTACATCTGTAATTTTCGGCTTTCGTTTTGGTCGAGGAATTTCGTGCTGGCGGTTCGTTTGATAAGCACTGCAAAAAACAGAAACTGGACATCGATCACAGTCTGGATCCACCGGCGTGCATACTTGAGAACCTAGCTCCATCACAGCTTGATTGAACGAACCGGGTTCTCGAATCGGAAGCAACTTTTCAGCCGTAGACCATAAAAAACGTTGTCCTGCTGCGTTTGCCAGCTCTTGGTCATAGCCGCCCAGCCGCGAGTAAAGTCGTTGTGTGTTTGCTTCGACAATTGGTGCGGGCTTATTGAATGCAAATGATATAATCGCCCCTGCGGTGTAGCGACCAATTCCCGGCAATGCTTGCAATTGATCGGATTGCTGCGGAAATATTCCTCGATACTGACTCGAAATAATCGTTGCCGTTTTGTGAATATTTCTTGCCCGCGAGTAATAGCCCAACCCCTCCCAAAGTTTGAGGACTTCACTTTCCTCCGCTTGGGCAAGATTTGTAACGGTTGGGAAATGTTCCAGGAATCGTCTGTAATAAGGTATCACCGTTGCAACGGTCGTTTGTTGCAGCATGATTTCGCTGAGCCAAATGTCATACGGATTTCGCGTAATCCGCCAAGGCAATTCCCGTTTGTGCTTTGCGTACCACCGCCGTAACTTTGTGCGAAATTGCTGCAATGCTTCAGCAGATGTTAATAGAGAGTTCTTCATTCAGTATCAATTGGTTTCGCCGATTGGTTGATAATTAAAGAAAAGATATTAACCATAAAGAGCACAAAGAAAAAACAGAAGACACCTTGCAGCTTGGGTAGCTCATACGATCCCGTTCAGGGTCGTGTGAGTGCCGAAGGCACCCGAGGTTGGACCAAGCCGCTTTGATCCTGCTCAATCAGAATTCATGAATCCACCCAAGTAGTAAACAACCCCCTCTAACTCCCCCTTCG
>JAESQE010000605.1 GCA_016765335.1 Planctomycetaceae bacterium | reverse complement strand
GGGGAGTTAGAGGGGGTTTTTAACCTACTTTTTATAATCAAACTGTCTTCAAGAAGCTCCGATTAAATACATTTTGGTGAAACATAAGGCACAATACTGGGTTTGTAAAAACTCAACCCAGCCTCCATTCTTTCAGGTTATTAAACTTATGAACTTATTTATCAATCGATTCCTTTCTGTGTTGTGTTTGTTAGCGATTCTGACAAATTCTGTTTCTGTGATTGCAGACGAAAAACTGCCGACCGAAGACGATTATTATCGTATTTCGACTTTCAACCTTCCTGATGGGGAAGTGTTAGAAGCGGCTGGATTTCAGTTGCTGCCTAATGGAAAGATGGCGGTTTGTACTCGCCGGGGTGAAATTTGGCTCATAGAGAATCCTTTTGCAGAAGATGCTTCGAAGTCAAAGTTGACTCTATTCGCTCAGGGACTTCACGAACCGCTTTCTCTCGCCTGGCGAGAAGGCTGGTTGTATGCCGTTCAGCGAGCTGAAGTGACTCGTATGAAAGATTCTAATGGTGACGGACAAGCCGATCTGTTTGAATGCTTTAATGACGACTGGGGTATTTCCGGCGATTATCATGAGTACGCATTTGGTTCCAAATTTGACAAAAACGGAGATCTGTGGATTACGCTTTGTCTGACCGGATCGTTCAGCAGCAAAGTCAAATATCGTGGCTGGTGTGTGAGAATTACTCCAGAAGGAAAGTTGATTCCATCAACCAGCGGCATCCGTTCTCCTGGCGGCATGGGAGCAAATTCTCAAGGAGACATTTTCTATACAGATAACCAAGGCCCGTGGAACGGAACCTGTTCTCTGAAGCATTTGATTGCTGGGAAATTCGCTGGTCATCCGGGCGGCTTCGCGTGGTACGATACCCCGGAAGCTAAAGCTGCGATGGGACCAAAACCTGAAGAACCGCTCAGCAACAGCCGCTTTATGATTGAAGCTGATAAGTTATCTCATTACGAACCGCCTTCTGTTTTATTCCCTTACACAAAAATGGGAAAATCAGCATCGGGGATTGCATGCGATACAAGCAAAGGAAAGTTTGGTCTGTTTCAGGATCAACTTTTTGTGGGCGATCAAACACAAAGCTCTTTAATGCGAGTTTATATGGAAAAGGTCAACGGTCATTACCAAGGAGCTTGCTTCCCGTTCAGATCGGGATTTGGTTCCGGAACACTGGGCGTCGAAATGACTGCTCAAGGAGCAATGTTTGTCAGCGGAACCAACAGAGGCTGGGGATCGATTGGCACCAAACCATTTGCAATCGAACGCTTGAACTGGACTGGAAAAAATCCATTTGAAGTGCTTCAAATGAACGCCAAGCCAGACGGATTCGAACTTGTTTTTACTGAACCTGTTGATCGTGCTTCGGTTGAGAACCTGGCTTCTTATCAAATCGAAACCTACACTTATATCTATCAATCTTCGTACGGTTCTCCAGAAGTTGATCACACAACACCCACGATCAAGTCTGCCAAAGTTTCAGCTGATGGCAAACGAGTCCACTTAATAATTGATGGATTGCAGCGAGGACACATTCACGAATTGCACGCCCCGGGAATTCGATCAGCGAAAAATTTGCCGTTGCTACATGATGTGGCTTATTACACGTTGAATCACATTCCTAAATAAGAGATCGAATTACAGTTAGCTTTCTAGCAATAACAATCAGGTTTCCAATAAGAACAAGAAAGTCAGTCATGAATCGCAATAATGTTATGTTATCTGGTCTCATGGGCCTTTGTTTCTTTGCCTTTTCTATGAACACACAATCTCAAGCTCAGCAATATACAGTCAAAAAGGGACAGAACCGGGCCTTTGCCAAGGTAACAGACGATCCGAAGTTGCCTCGTGTTCTGATCATCGGCGATTCCATTTCGATTGGATACACTCCGGCTTTAAGAGAACTCCTCAAAGGCAAAGCGAACGTGCATCGTATCCCGACCAATGGCGGACCAACAACTAAAGGTCTGAAAAGTATTGAAGCCTGGCAGGGCGATGGAAATTACGATGTGATTCACTTCAATTGGGGCCTGCATGATTTGAAGTTTGTTGGCAAAGATGGAAAGAATATTGCTCCTGAGAACGGACAGTATCAAGTTACACTAAAACAGTACAAAGAAAATTTGAGCCAACTGGTCGCAGCGATGCAAAAGACCGATGCGAAACTAATTTGGCGAAATACAACACCGGTTCCAGCTGATTGTCCCTGGAGAATCGAATCAGATGAGATCGCCTATAACGAGGTGGCCTCTGAGATTATGCAGAAAAACGACATCCCAACGGACGACCATCACAGTTACGTCATCAAGCATATGTCAGAGATCCAACGTCCTGCCAACGTGCATTTTACGCCACAAGGTTCAAAGAAACTGGCCGAATTAGCAGCTGTTGCGATTCTGAAAGAGCTAAATAAGCCTTCAAAATAGGGCTATTCAACTCGGTATTGCCCGAAATGCCCATTAGCAGGTACATTCCCGATAGCAAAAATTGGGATTCTTCGGGGAGAGTCGTTGCCTGTGCAGTGCAAGGCTTATCGTCGCTGTGCCCAGTTTGAGCCGTTTCGTTGATATTCATGTAGAATTTCGACTTATAGAATCAAACTTCACTCGGCATAAAAATGTTTCATCGTTTTCAACAATGGATTTCTCCCAGTCTCGGAATTGATCTGGGCACCGCAAATACATTAATTACGGTCCTGGGAAGCGGGATCGTCGTGAACGAGCCTTCGGTTGTTGCGATGGCCAAAGATTCCCGTAAGATTCTTGGGAAAGGGACAGCGGTTGGCAAGTTGGCCCATCAAATGCTTGGACGAACTCCCGATACCATTTCCGCAGTTCGCCCGTTGAGCGAAGGAGTCATTACCGACTTCAAACTTTGTGAAGCGATGCTCAAATATTTTGTTCGCAAAGCCGTAGGCAGACACCGCGGAATCCGACCACGAACTGTGATTGCTGTTCCCGGTCGGATTACCCCGGTTGAAAAACGAGCTGTCTTTCATAGTGCAGAACGCGCAGGTGCCGGGCGGGTTTATTTAATCGAAGAACCACGAGCAGCTGCCATCGGAGCAGGTCTGCCGATTTCGGAACCGGTTGCATCGATGGTCTGCGATATCGGTGGCGGAACAACTGAAGTCGCTGTACTTAGTTTGGGAGATATTGTTGTCAGCAAATCGACTCGGATTGCGGGCGAACATCTTGATCAGGCCATCGTTGATTATCTTCGCAGACAATATTCGCTGAAAATCGGAATGCAAACAGCTGAGCAAATCAAAATTGATATCGGTTCCGCCTGGCGTTTGCCTCAAGAGAAAACTCTGGAAGTGCGTGGATTAGATATCGTCAGCGGAGTTCCTCGCAAAGCGATCATTACCAGCGAAGAGATTCGGCAGGCGTTGCTTCGTATCCTCGAAGAAATTGCAGTTTGCATGAGAGAATCAATCGAGCAGTGTCCCCCGGAATTAATTTCTGATCTGGCGGAAACCGGCGTCATTCTCACCGGAGGTGGGGCACTCATCCGTGGTATTGATACTTATCTTACCGAGCATCTCGGAATTCCTGCGCGTGTGGATAACGATCCGATGACAACTGTTGCGAGAGGAACAGCCATTTGTCTGGAACATCTCCCCAACTGGAAACACGTCTTAATGAGTGATAGCGGCGACCTGTAAAGTTTTTAGATTATAATAGTCTAACTAAATGTTAAATGTCAGCTGCCTCACTTGCTTTCAAATTCCCGATAGGGAACAAGTGAAAGCTGTTAGATAATTTTCACCACAGAGACACAGAGAGCACCGAGTTAAAAAACGAAGCTGTGGGACAGTGAGCTTGAATCAAAAGATTCACCGTCTCGTTTTACAGCGAAATAAGAATCACCTGATTTTTTCTCTGTGGCCTCTGTGTCTCCGTGGTTTATTT
>JAESQE010000604.1 GCA_016765335.1 Planctomycetaceae bacterium | reverse complement strand
GGTTCATCCAGCAGCAAAATTTGTGGTTCATGCAGCATCACGCGAGCCAAGCCAATACGTTGAGTCTGCCCACGAGAAAGTTGACTGACCATGGCGTCTCGCTTGAAGGCCATGTCGACCAGTTCGAGCTTCTCTTCACAAATCTTTTTACGTTTTGGGCCATTGATCCGATAGGTCGCTGCGAAGAACTCCAAGTATTCCAGCACGGTCATGTCGTCGTAAACACCAAAGAAATCGGGCATGAAACCGACGAGTCGTCTGATTTCTTTCGCGTGAGTATAAATCGATTTTCCACAGATGTAAGCCTCGCCATAATCGGGGGCAAGTAGCGTGGCGATCATACGCATCGTTGTTGTTTTACCTGAACCATTAGGGCCGATAAATCCAAAGATATCGCCTTCACCAAGTTTGAGATTAATCTCGTTGACGGCAATCAGATCGCCATACTTCTTTGTCAGTTGTTTTGTTTCAATCACGTCATAACTTCCTGGCAATGTATCTGAAATACAATGATTGTGTTTCTCAATTCAAATCCAACGGCAGTGCTGGTCACAAATCGCAAACCGTGAACTCGGAGAGTTTTGTTACAATTTCAAGCCAAACCACATCAAAGGTTTTCTACTGACTCAATCTATTTTATTATAATTGGGGAGTCGATCTAATGTTTCTAAGTTCTGTTCGACCGGGATCACCAAACGAATATAACAATTGTTTTTTAACATTTTTACGGACTGTCCGTTAACAGTGGTTTCTATTGTGGAGTCTTTCAATCGACCAATCAGAATTGCCCGGTTCAACTTTAGAAGCGGAGTAAAATCCCAAGTGTTCAATTCGATGTTTGTCAGCGAGGTATATTCCTTGCCACCAATTGTTTCGTGAAAACTAACAGTGCGAAGAATGGATGTGAGATTAGTCGAAAAAGGGTCGTAATCTTTTCTTTGAACCATTAAATCTTCGCCCGGTCCTTTTTTGTGTTCTACGACTTCTTTTGTTGTGCCTGTTATAAATGAGGTGAATTCTTTCTGCGTAATTGATCGACTCGGCAGGCGAAGAGGCTCGGCTGGATCAAGCTCGGCTAGTGGATGATCTTCATCGACAAAGTAGACGATCTTTCCATAAACCAAAATCCAATCTGTAATCGAATTATCCAAATGGTGAGTGAGCGTACCTTTGAGATGATTTGTGTTTGAGCTAACTAACTGATGATCAATTACTGGCTGATTATTCTCTTTTGCCAACTCGCTGGCAGTCACTCGATTGCTTCCAGTGATCTCAAATAAGGCAGTGGAACTTTCATGGATGGGAGTAGACAGAGATTTTAAGCGTGATGGTTCAACCTGATAATTTGTCTGATCGAGATGAATTCCTGATTCTCTGTAGTACCCTCGAAACGATTGTTCCGGGACAGCCCCTGGTGCAAAGAGTCCCGCTGAGTTTGCATTTCCAAAGGGGATTCTGACTTCTGATTCAATATTGTATCTGCCTGTTTCGTTACAGAACAACTTGACGTAACCAGCATGTCGTACAAAATTCGTATCCGCAGCATAGTCAATGACCATGCATTGATTTGCAATGACAGCCTTTGAGTTGTTGACTTGCTTGCCTTCGGCTTCGGTTATCGAAGAATATCTAGGATCAATTCCCAGAATTCCCCAGGCAACCAGAAGCACAATCAAAGATGGAAATGTGATCCACGTAAGCCAGGGGCGTTTCAGGACATGTTTAACAAGAAAATAGTCGAATGGCCCAACTAATAAAGCTGCCAGTAACAGGCAGCCCAGAGGTAGCCAGACGCTGGGCGTTTGAATCTGAAAATCAGACAGAGCTGCATCCCACTGTGTTTTGAAATCAGTAAGCCCGGCCTTCGTCAGTAATTTGGAATTGGCAACAGACTTTTTCTCTCCAGTTTCAGGCAGTTCAGCTAGCAGTCGGTACAACTGAGGAAGGGCGTCCCATTGCTGAAGGAATCTTTCGTTGAGGTTCACTCCCACAACCGTCACTCGGCCCAATCCCCAAGGGCAACGTATTATCAATGGGCCAGACAGACCGTTCACGATGATCTTGCCATCGAATTCTTTTGCAAGCGGGATCGACACGGCTGTTCTGTTTCGAATTCGTGTCGGTTCTCCCACAAAACTTTCCAGCCGACTGAAATCTCTCACTTGAGCAATCCCATCGAACGTCACAGGAAGACTCTGAGCCAAACGCGACTTCATAAAATCTTCAGGATCAGATCCGGGAAAAACAACAAGATGTCCACCTTGCTGTACCCATTGAGTGAGTCGATCAATTAACCCCTGAGCCTGGGAACCAGAAAGTTGCTTTGTTTCGTAAAGTAAAGTATCAATTCCCTGCCAACACAAAGGATTCTTGGGAAGTTCAGAAAGATTGTCGATGGATTGCACATGCAGTTTGTCTACAAACTCAGTCGTAACAGAAATTCCTTCGACTTTTCCGACTGCGACATACAAAGGTTGGAATTGAGTTAACTCGGTCGTTTGCTCGATTGGAATTCTGATCTCACGAAGTAATTTGTTTTCGTTAGTGTTCTGGGCAGCCGAACCAGCAACCTCAAACAAGCTGACAGTAAACCGAGTATTAACTCGTCCAATATGTACGGGCACGTTGGCAGATATTTTCCCGTTGAGTCCGCTTTATTCGGAACCGAACGGTATTGCACAATGTTGCCATCAGCATCAAGCACGCTCACTTGGACCAAATGCAGCTGGTCGGGTACGCCTGTTGTCTGCACGCGAACTTCAGTCCAACAGCCAATCATGTATGTGCCTGCAACACCGATTTGCACGTTGAGTTCTGGCTGTGACTGTGCAGCATGTCCTGGCTGTGTCGTAATAGACAGGACAATTGCCATGCCAACCAGCAAAAGCAGGCTGCGATGCAAAAGCTGACAGGAGCGTTTGAAATGAAATTGATTAGACATAAATCATCAAATTGATCAGAAGATGTTAGCTGTGATTTTGAATGCGTACTTAAGAGGTTCCTTTTACATGCCCAAACCAGATTGCTCGGCGATTGGGCAATTTCTCAAAACACAATTCTAGTTGATACCTGGTGCCACGATAGTATTGGTGGTACGAAAAATGGTATCTAATTGTGAGAGGAACCCAAAATTTCCCAAGAACTGGGCCTAAAGAAGCGGTTCGGACCGAATAATCAATATACTCAGACACTGGACATGCATGTGTACGCACCGCAAATTCAACATATTCTGCTGAAACTATCAGGGCGATACCTGAGGACCAGAGGGTAATCGGAGAAAGAATTTGCATTCAGCGCAGTAAAAAAGTCCGCGGCTTGTGGCCCCCCCCCTTTGGTCACTGGGAACCTGGTGGATTCAATTTTGAACTGCAATTATTTTTTGGATTGAGTAATTCGTGAGGTGTTTTGAATTGACCTGTTTTCTGAGTATCCCAAAGAATAGAGATCTGGTCATCTGGTCATGTTTTTTCTTGGGGGAATCCTTGCATATTATGGGTAGTCCCCCAAATGACCTATTGTGTTTAAGTTCTTCCGTGATACTTTAGGTGTCCTAATCTTCATGTTTCCCGCAGCTTGGTAATTGTTTTATCAGGTTGCGGAGTAGGAATTGGGATAAGGTGGCCTTGATGCCTCCGGGTTGGTGAGGTGGCCTGATATAAGGGAACCTCTTATTAATTCAAAAAACATTGCCTGCGGAGGGTAGACATTCTTGTCTGCCTTGAATTAAGGCATGCTCAAACGGCACAGACACAGAATGTCTGTGCTCCATTTGAATTAATAGAGGTTCCCATAAGTGACTATTTAGAAGGGGACCAAGTGATGTTGTTGGCAAAAGTACACATTAAGGTGTTCACGGGATTTGCAGCTTTGGCATTCCTGGTGGCGATGGCACCTTCGACTGAAGCAGGGCGTCGGTCCCGAGGAAGCTCAGGCGGAAGCTCTGGTAGCAGCGGCGGACTTTTCAGCAGCTACGGTAGCAGTGGCGGAAGTTCTGGTAGTTACGGCGGAAGTTCTGGAGGTTACAGT
>JAESQE010000603.1 GCA_016765335.1 Planctomycetaceae bacterium | reverse complement strand
TTAATCAAAGTATCAATATCTAGCCAAATCTCCGGAACTACTCAGGCCGAGTTCTTTGGCGATGCGGGTTGCTTCGTCTACCATCATTTTTAGTTCGCTGGCGATTGCAATAAATTGCCAACCTTGTTCGGTTCGTTTACGGACTTCTTCAACTGACTGCACATGTAAACCAACCGGGGTGCCTGTCTTTTTTCCAGCTGCAAGAATTCGTTGTAACATCGCTTCAAATTCTTCTGGTGAAGGATCTTCTCCTGTTTCGGAACGCATTTGAAATCGCAGATCATTCGGGCCGACAAAAATAGCATCGACTCCCGGTAGCGAGTAAATCTCTTCTGCGTTTTCAACACCTTCGGGAGATTCGGTTTGCAGAATGACCAGGATTTCATCATTTGCCTTTTCAAAATACGTGCCTGCATCTGCTCCAAAGTTTAATGCGTGCATGCTTCCGCCAGCCGAGCGGTTTCCTTCTGGCGGATACTTGGCAGCTGCGATGGCAACTTTTGCTTCTTCGACAGTATTGACCATCGGCACGATAATCCCCATCGCCCCAGCATCCAGAACACGTTTAATGTGATCATGATCCCCCCGAGGAACACGCACTAACGGCACACAGCCTGCATCTGCAATGGCACCAAACATTATTGCAGCGGTTTGCCAATCAATAGGAGAGTGTTCCAGATCGACCGTCAGCCAGGGATAACCAATTCGGGCCATAAAACGAGGGGCAAAGACACTTTCCAGTGATAACCAGGTCCCAATTTGAGGTTCTCCGGCCTGCAACGCTTTTTTTACTGGATTGATTTTCATAAAATCCTGCCTTGATCTATATTTGATTCTTTTACTTAAGATGCAACAAAACTTATTATGACGAATTCAGAAGATGTTTCCCAGCCAACCGACCTCGAATACCACACAGCGGCCAAGGTTGGCGATATTCCTGAGGGGCAAGGGAAAACAATTACTATCGCTGGGCATACCATCGGCCTGTTTTTCACAGACGGCAATTATTTTGCCATCAGCGATTTCTGTCCGCACCAGGGAGCTTCACTTTCTGGTGGACATGTCGAAGATGGTCAGGTGATGTGCCCCTGGCATGCCTGGAAGTTCAAATTGAAAGACGGGACCTGGGCCGATTCGCCCAGTTCTCCCATCCGCTGTGATTCTTATCCAGTACGGATTGTCGAAGAAGAAATCCAAATCGGGATTCCCAACAAACAGGCATCCTAAGCGATAATATCTTTTGCAACATTACCTGCGACATCAGTCAAACGAAAATCTCGGCCTGAATGACGATATGTTAATCGTTCGTGATCGAGCCCCATCAGATGTAAAATCGTAGCATGCAAATCGTGTACGTGCATGCCATTTTCAACCGCACGGCAACCAAACTGATCAGTCGCTCCGTAACTAAAGCCCGATTTCACTCCGCCACCAGCCAGCCATGTCGTGAATCCATAATGATTATGATCGCGTCCGATCGGACCTTCAGAAGTCGGAGCTCTACCGAATTCACCACCCCAAACAACAAGGGTATCTTCCAGCATTCCACGTTGCTTCAAATCAATTAATAACGCAGCAATACCTTGATCGACTTTTTCTGCCAGCGGCTTGTGCAGTCGAATATCAGCATGTGTATCCCAGGCGATATCATTTCCACCAAACACCTGCACCATGCGAACCCCACGTTCGACTAATCGACGAGCCAGCAAACAGCTTTTGCCGAACTTTTCATTGCCATACAAATCTAATGTTTCTTTCGTTTCGTCTTTGGTATCGAATGCATCTGGAACAGCCATTTGCATCCGAAAAGCAAGCTCCATCGATTTGATCCCCGCTTCAAGCTGATCATCCTGCTGTCGCCGTTTAAGATGCAACTTATTGATTTCCGAAATCAAATTGAGCTGTTCTTCCTGAGCGGTTGAGCTTAACGTCTGATTCTGAAGATTATCGATCACCTGTTGAGGAGTTTTTCCCACTTCAACATTGCACCCCGCATAGGCAGTCGGGAGAAATGCACTGGACCAGTTGGACTGCCTCCCTCGTGGGACCCCATCTCCCAAGGTTATAAAACCGGTAAATTCTTGTTTTCACTTCCCAAGCCATACATCAGCCAAGAGCCCATGCTCGGACGAATCGGTTGCACATGACCGGTATTCATCATCAAAATCCCGCCAGCGTGCTCGGGGATATCTGTGTGCATGCTATGCAGAAAACAGATATCATCAACACACTGAGCAGTCTTAGAAAAGATATCCGAAACCCACTTACCAGACTCGCCATATTGCTTGAACTCAAACGGGCTTTTCAGCAAACCGCCTTTTGTATTTCGCAAAGTTTTTAAAGCTGCTTCTGCTGGTCGTTTTCCTTGATGTTCTTCAAGTGCTGGCTTGTAGTCAAAGGTGTCTATTGCAGAAGGACCGCCGGGCATAAACAATTGAATAATCCGTTTTGCTTTGGGTTCGAAATGTGTTCCGGTTTTTACGGGAGCACACATTCCGTTTTCAGCCAACATACCTGCTAAGCCAATTGTCCCAAACCCTGCACCAAGCCGATGCAACATTTGACGACGTGAGAATAACGGTAGATTAAAATCGTTTTGCATTATATTAAACCGTAACATAAGAAGGCGAAAAATAGATTGTAAACTGAATGTTACTCAACAAAGATAAACTCATTCGATGACAACAACGCATGAGCATAACGCTCGAATCGAGAAAGCTTCGGTTTCGATTCTGAAGCTGAATCTTCTGCTTGTCCCAGGAATCGACGTCCAACATCTAGTTCATTATCGGCAGGTAATCTGGAAAAGAGCGTCTCATAGATCATTTTAATTTGATCATCAGTAGATGTTGCTCCAGATTCAATGACTTTAGCCAAGACTTTTGCACGCTCAATAACAAATGGGTGATTCAACAAAAACAAAGATTGCTGAGGCGTAATCGTTGGTGATCGCTTGGCGATACTGGAACTGGGAATCGGAAAATCAAACAGAGATAAGAACTTATCAGAGGGAAACCTGTCTCCATTGCGAGATGTTTTGGCATAGATAGTCCGGCGTTTAGATTGCTCTGAATTTGCAGACAAGTTATCCGTGGGAATTCCACCAAGTTGCTCGTTTAACTCCTGCGTGACAAACAGCATGCTATCACGCCAAGCCTCGACTTCCAACTTGCGGGAATTCTGCCTCCAAAGATATGCATTGCTCCCATCTTTCGAAAAGTTACCTTCATCGAACTGACTACTCATTTGCCAGGTGCTCGATTGCAGAATCTTTCGATGTAGCCATTCCAAGGACCAATTCTGTTCAACGAACGATGCAGCCAGCCAATCAAGAAGAAGCGGATGCGTCGGGCGTTGTCCGAAAGATCCAAAATTGCTACGACTCGGAACAATCGCCTGTCCAAAATGCCAACCCCAGACACGATTCACAAAGACTCGTGAAGTCAACGGGTTTCCGGGAGCCGTAATGGAGTGAGCCAACTCAAGCCGACCGGAACCATTCTTGAAATGAGGAGGATTCTCACCACTAATCAATCGTAAAAATCGTCTGGGAGCTTCTTCGCCGGGCTTACGTAAATTCCCACGTAGAGCAATTTTCATGTTCGCTGCACCGGAATCGTTCAGCGAATGCACTATCGGATATTTTGCAGGAGCAGCCTTTTGTAACGCATCTAAATCAGCCTTCATTTTATTTCGATGAGCCATCTTCTCGGCATTTAACTTTTCATGCCAGGTTCCGCCATAATTAAACAGTGGGTTCAACCTGTTTTCGACCTGATCAACCCACTGCGGATTCACCATAACGGGTACAACTTTTGCTCGACCTGCGTCTGTTTTTGCGATCGCGATTTCTTGTTGATATCTTTTTTCTCCAGCCCTTTTATTATCCAGCAGGCCCACGATCAGTTTTTCGTATTCTAATGCGGCTTCATCGGATTTCTCGGTGAACCAGCGATTCATCACAGGATTATTTCGAGAATCTTTTTCATCACTAAAGTAGCCAGCACACATCGCGAAAACAATTTTGCTTAACCCTTGAGATTCGCCGAATAAAGCTGCATCGCGGTGTTCGGCCTGCTCGCGAACTTTCGCCCACTCGCGAGCAGAAATCAGATACCGACTGATTCGTCGTAACTCCGGTTCAATTAATGTGAGTTGCTCCTCTTTTTCCCATTGAACAATCTGAGCAGTCAACCCATTCACCTTCGCTTGACTAACATTGTACTGATCAACAATTTCCTGAGGCACGATTGGACGATCAATAATTGATGAGTTATTAAACACACCTGCAATTGAATAATAATCCATCGTAGGCAACGGATCAAACTTATGATCGTGACACCTCGCACAGGCAAGAGTTACTCCTAACATGCCACGGCTGAGTGTATCAACCCGATCATCAAGGGTTTCAATCTTAGCCATCGCAACGGAATCAGGATCGCCACCATCAGATATGAAAATCGGACCTAAAGCAAAGAATCCTGTTGCTACGCTATGATTCCCGTCATCAATCAGATCTCCTGCAATTTGCAATCGCAGAAACTGATCAATAGGCATTTTGTTATTCAATGATTGAACCACCCCATCACGATATCGCCAGGCATCATCTCGCCCGGCGTTATCATTGTATCCGCCATACCCATCGCTATACCGGGCAACATCTAACCAATGCCGACCCCAGCGTTCGCCGTGCCGAGGTGAAGACAGCAAATCTTCAATCACCTGGTTCCAATTCTTCTTCCCAGAGACAAACTCTTGAACCTGCAAACGAGTCGGCGGTATCCCGAGCATATCTAAATAGGCACGCCGAATGAGTGTCCGTTTATTTGCACGAGGCGAGGGTTGCATTCCCTGAGCTTCAAGCCGAGCCAACACAAAGAAGTCTATTTCGTTGCTGGCCCATTGAGTATCTTTTGTTTCAGGCAAGGCCGACTTCTTCACAGCTTTCCAGGCCCAATGACTTTCCCGAAGCTGTTCCCAATTGAAATGCGCAACAACAGCCTGCTTCTTTTTTTCATCAGGCCAAGCTGCTCCTTTTTGAAGCCACGTTCGAATATCCTGAATTGCCTGGGCTGAGATTTTTCCGTCTGGAGGCATCGCCAAGTCAGAATCAGTGTATGTAATCGCTTTAAGCAACAGACTTTGTTCAACATCACTTAAATTGATCGAAGAACCGGTATCACCTCCTTTGGCAAGACCGCCTCGCCAATCAAGCTCTAAGCCACCTTCTGCTAGTTCATCCTCCCCAGACTGATGGCACTCCTGGCAGGACTCCACCAAAACCGGGCGAATCTTCTTTTCAAAGAATTCAATATCCTCAGTCGAAAACTTCTGTTCCTCAGCAGCTAAACACAATGCTGGCAGCAAGCAAAACAGTAAAGCCAGAACGAATTGACGCACCGGCTCAAAAGTTGAACCACGCCTGACTGCCCCTTCGAGGCTCGCATGAGAATTAATCGTGTCATTATCCGGAAGCATACAGTATTCCTGAAAACTAATAAAAGTCGATTGGTATCATACTAAAATACAAAGCTGTATTATTAGGGTCAAGCTGATTCCACATGAGACACTAAGGAACCTCTATTAATTCAAACGGGGCATAGACATTCGGTGTCTGTTTCGTTTGAGTCTGTCTCAATTCAAGGCAGACAAGAATGTCTACCCTCCCTCAACTCGGGTTCAATGAGCGAATTTAATCATCTGTTTGCACAGATGCCCTTTATTCGTAAAAAACTCAGTATAATGCCTTGCTATCACTACACCTCTTGGATAGCGTGATGTTTCGTCAACCGGCCCCAGAAAAACTACTCCCCTGGAAAAAGCACTGCGAATGAAGCCCCAGGCCGATGACGTACACTCAAAGCAGAGTGCCTTGCGGCAACTTCTGTCTATTTGTGTCTATCCAAAACATTCACAATTAATACTCGCCCTGCTTAACACAATCCAACCCACAAAGCAGTCTTTATTATTAATAAACCACAGGTCAAGCAAGTAATGAACATCGAAACGGTCAGTGAATCTATCAACAAAAGATTCTCAAACCTGCCCCCTGCAATTGTCCGATTCATGCCGGTGATCGCTTGGCTTTGTTTAATATTGATTCATTTGCCACTTTTGGTGGTCTATGCTCGGGACATGCTCTCGCACGATTACTATGAAAGCCTGCCATTGCTCTGGTTAGTGTTCGCTGCTTTCTTGATAATTCGTACCGAATCGATGCAACTGCTCTCGGTTTGGCGATCCTCTTTTGTGGCTGGATTCCTACTCTTCGATGCGTGCCTTCTATTTACTGCATCTTGGATTTATTCCCCATGGTTGGCCTACATCGGATTTGTTTTGGGTTCCATTGCCTTACTGCTGCTTTGTAAAGATCGTGATAACGGGAAATCGTTAATCCCATTGGCAATTTTGCTTTTCGTTGCGATTCGTTTGCCACTTAGTTACGACACACAGTTGATCAACGAACTTCAGCTCAAAACTTCGGTTGCTTCAAGTCGAATTCTTAATGAACTGGGATGCTTACATTATCGGGCAGGAAACACGCTGGAAGTAGGTGGAGTCAATCTGTTTGTTGAAGAGGCTTGCAGCGGAGTTCAATCACTATTCACGTTAATTGTCTGTAGTGCATTTCTAGTTGTTTATCACCGCAGACATTGGCTTTATGCGACATTGCTATTCTCCAGTGCCTGGCTTTGGGCCGGGTTGATGAACACTGTCAGAGTTTCGGCAATCGCAATTGCTCAAGGATGGTATCAGTACGATTTAACCTCTGGTTGGCAACACGACCTTCTGGGATATTCATGCCTGTTACTTGCGTTCCTATTCTTACTTTCAACAGATCAAGCTCTGTATTTTATCATGGGGCCCATCGAACTTTTTAGAGGGACGAAAAAGACATTACTGCGTAGTCCAATCTCAACTTTCTGGAACAAATGTTTCTCCTGGAAATCACGTATTATACGTACTTCGACAAGACCAGAACTTAATTTGACCCAACGTCAAATTAAACAGATCACAATTCCTCCAACTTTTGCAATTGGTTTCATGCTCCTGGCTGGCTTTGCTCAAGCCTGGACAACTCAGCAGATAACATCGAATAAAAACTGGTCGCGTCCAGCCAGTCAAGCCGCTGAGAAAGTGATTTATCCTGAAGAACTATTGCCTAAGCAGGTCGGAGATTGGCAAATTGTCAAATTCCAAACCAAAGAACGAGAACACCATGAAACATGGGCTCGGCGATCATCGCTGTGGACCTACCGCCGAGGTTCTTCGGAAGTGGAAATATCTCTTAATTACCCCTACCACGGCTGGAAAAGACTTCAGGAATGTTACCTCGGAACAGGCTGGCACGTTACTGACGAGAATGTCGTAACAGACAAAAGCGACCAACCTTGGATGGAGTTTTCTCTCGCCAATCAGCTGGGTCAAAACCAGTTCGTTTCCTACACAATGTTTAACCTTCAAGGTGTCTCACTAAGTCCCCCAGAAGGACTCTCTGGTCGAGTCTCTGTCTTCCAAACTCGAGTGCAGCGTGCTTATAAGGGAGATGTTTCTTATATGATTCAAGCCTTGGCGGCATCTCATACAACTCTTACTTCACCGGAAATTAAAGACATGAGAGAACTTGCATCTCAAATAGCCGCTGATGTTCGGCTCAAGTTCAAAAACAAAAACGGGAGTGTATCTGAATAATGCTCAAGATAATGCTCAAAGCCTATCGTTCAGTTGCTCTATTTATATTTGAATATTTCCTTAGCCGGTCTGCAAAATCACTGATGGCTTCGGCCCCCGCTGTGCTTGCCATCGCAGGGATTGCCTATTTTCTGTACGTTCGAGAGAACAATCAGACCGTTAGATTTATTGACAAGTACCGAATCGCATTCGATGCCTCTGCCCGCCAACAAGACGCTGACGAAATGTGGGTTCTTGCACGGACACTGGTTGAACTTCAACCCGGAGACCCTGAAGCACGGTTTCTACTCTCTCAGGCGTTAGTGCTACGCGAAGAAACCGGCCCCGCCAATGCAATTTTATTAGGTTTGGCCCCAGAAAACCGCTCTGGGTACGCCCCTGCTCACTCCATGCTCGCAGATCATCTTTTACGTTCGATGGAAGAAGAAGTCACTCGGGAAAAATTAAACAGCCTGATCCATCACCTCAAGAATTCACATCGAGCCAACCATCCGCATATTAAGTTTCAACTGGGGATTTACCACTTGGCAGCAGGCGAAACGATGCTCGCAGAAAGTTACTTCCGAGATGCTGACTTACCTCAAGCAGACCTGG
This sequence comes from Planctomycetaceae bacterium, assembly GCA_016765335.1. Lineage (GTDB taxonomy): Bacteria > Planctomycetota > Planctomycetia > Planctomycetales > Planctomycetaceae > Rubinisphaera. Next base: position 2,582 of record JAESQE010000603.1, on the reverse strand, counting down.
AACTGGCAAAGTTGTTTCAATCTCGCAATGAAGCAGGAAGCTACAAAATTTCTTTAGATCGAGCACGGCAACAATTCGAAACTAATTCAAAGAGTAATCCAAGAGACTTTCTTGCTCGTGTCGGTTGGATCAACACACTGCTACTGCAAGGAGACATCGACACTGTAATTCGCCTACTTGACGAGACTCAGGCCAATAACCCGGAGTCGCGTTTAACCATTGCGAATTTGTATGTTGAAGCCTCGCAATTTATCAGAAAAACAAGGCCTCTAGATGTCCGTAGAACAACAGCTCTACTTGAAAAAGCTTACCAAATCGAAAAAACATCGCCTTTGGTTCTCAACTGGGCGATTGCCTTGCTGGAAAGCGGTGTTGAATTTTCTTCGGATTTACCAACCGAATTACGAGACCAACTCGAACAAGAAGCCTCTCATAAACCAGAGGATGAAGATCTTCTATTTTTACTGGCACGATTACAAGCTGCAACCGGAGCTTCCGATCTTGCAATGGAATCGTTCCTGAAACTGACTGAAACAGCTCCCGTTCATCATCTCAACCTGGCAAAGCTTTACCATCGTGAGAACAATTTCGCCGCAAGCCAAAAACATGCACAGCTTGCTATCGATTACTTCAGCGAACAAAGCAAACAGGAACCCGAACAATCAATTCGCATTAATCATGCAGAAGCGTTGTGTTATCTGGAGAAATGGGACCAGGCACGAAATCTTCTCAAGGAACTGAAACCAGAAGCATCTGCCCAACGCGAAGTTTCTAAAACATGGGTCATGCAAGCTGCTGGCCTCAAAGATGATCAATGGCAGCAAAGGCATCAGTATTTACGCAGTGCTTACGATTCAAATCCTACTGCCTATTTGCCCGTCAGATTGCTTGCCAATGGATTAGCCCACGAAGGAGCCAGGCACGATTCTGCCCAGGAGCAGCTTCACCAGATACTTGCCCAGGGAAGGTATCGCGATTTAATTCACTTAATACTGGGCACTGATGCTGCACGATTTAAAGATTGGCCCCGAGCAGTTCAGCACCTTGAACAAGCTCATCAACTACGACCGCAAGACCCAATGATTCTGAACAACCTTGCCTATGCAATCCTGCAAATCCCCGCAGGCAGCGCCCAACAAGCCCTGGAGTACGCAGAACTTGCCAATAAAATTGTGCCGAATCATCCCGAAATACTTTCCACCCGAGGCGAAGCATATCTTCGACTGAACCAATTCCAGAAAAGCATCTCAGATCTTGAAACCGCAGCGGCAACACTCAAAAACCGCAAAGAGCTGCATGCCCTACTCGCAAAAGCATACACAGCTCTGAATAACCCCGCCGCAGCCAAGCAACATCAGCTCCTGTCTGAATGAGTTGAACCGAAGGGTGGCTGGGGTGCAAATGAAATTTCAGAAGAATTACAGCCAGCCCATGCAAATTCGACTGACCTGAAAGACTATGGTTCTGGGGCCAGAACCATTTAGTTGATGCACCCCATAACCTGCAATCACAGCTCACGTATAACTCAGCAATCGATTGGCACCCCAGCCACCCCTTGATCGAATCAACAGCGTAGCTTGCGAACCATTATCATGCTCACCTCCTCAAAAAAGTGCGCAACTTCAATAAACGCCAGCAGTGAATTTTTTGTCGCGATGAACTCACTCGCAAGCGATTCGGGCTGGTATTTTGGAGGCCTTATACTATCGAACCTGAAGATCTGCTCATTTCGCAACATTAACCGAGATACCCAAAACAGAAAAACGGAAAACTTGACGAAATAACCAGTAAAAGCTAGAAAAATACGAGAACATTCATCAAGTTCCATCTGTCTATGTAGTCTAAGACAGATTCTTTATGAACATTAGTGAAAGTCCATGCCTGAAAAGAAGATCGACAATAGCCGGAAATACTGGATGGGTAACATAATCAGCGAACTGTCCATCATCTTTTGGCTCACTTGAATTAAATTTATCTTTATCTGGGTAACCGATAAATAATTCGTTGACTAAAAAACTACCTAGTCTAGAAACTTGAGTCCACGCACCGCCAGAAACTTCTGGTTTATTAATGCTAGGATTTGGATTCAATATTGTTGCTTGTCTTAAACTAGCGCTAGTCCAACCGCCGATAACGCCGTTACCTGTTCCCGTTAAACACACTTTAGGAATTTCTAAAGCAATCGTAGTCACATTATTTTTAGCTAAAGTATTTCTTGCTGCATCCTGTGTGACTCCACCTGGAAAACCAAGTCCATCTCCTGCACCCGGCGCACTATCGCCTTCAATTGGTACAAAATTAACTAAATCAAAAATTTCTCCAAGCGCTACTTTAAAACCTTCCAATCTTTGACCAACAAATACTTTGCCGTCTAAATCACAGTTTGGAATGCTGATATTAGTAATAAAACTATCCGCATAGGCCTTATACATTCCTGCTCCGCCAAAGGTTTTAGTCCCTACATAATCAAATGGTTTGTTAAAGGATGTACTCGCATCGGTTGCATTAGTAATATCTTCGGCTGTACCGGTACGTCTATCACCTGTAACCATTTTCAGACTATAGGATTCTAGTAAACTAAG
>JAESQE010000602.1 GCA_016765335.1 Planctomycetaceae bacterium | reverse complement strand
TGATGCAATTCGTGGACGAATCAGCCGAGCCAGTATTGTTAATCCGATTACAGACGAACTGATTGTCGGTGAAGCGGAATTGATCACAATCGATAAGGCAAATAAAATTGAAGAGTTGGGACTGGAGAAAATTCAAGTCCGCAGCCCAATGAGCTGTGAAGCTGAACTGGGAATGTGCAAAAAATGTTACGGCATGGACCTTTCCACCGGCTCGATGGTCGAAGAAGGATTGGCAACTGGTATTATTGCAGCTCAGAGTATCGGTGAACCTGGTACTCAGTTGACAATGCGTACGTTCCATATTGGTGGTGTGGCTCAGACTGAAATGGAAGAGTCTGAACTGAAGTGCCGTAAAGGGGGAACGATTCGATATGCTCGTATCCGTTCTGTTGTTAACAGCGAAGGTCATAATGTCGTTTTGACCCGAAATGGCGAAGCCGTCATCATGGATGCAAAACATCGTGAAATTGAATCCTACCGTATTCCAAACGGCTCCATTCTGATGGTGGATGATGGTCAGAAAGTTGAACCAAATACAGTCATTTGCCAATGGGATCCGCATGCTGTTCCGATTCTGGCAGAGGTCGGCGGTCGAGTACGCTACGATGACATTATCGAAGGTCGAACAATCACCTCCGAAAAAGATTCTAGTGGCAACATTAGAAAAACGATCATCGAACACAAAGGGGAGTACCACCCTCAAATCATTTTGGAAGATGCTACTGGAAAAATCCTCGACTTCTACTACCTTCCAGAACGAGCAACGATTGAAGCTGAAGAAAATCAGGAAATCAGTGCTGGTGTAGTTCTTGCGAAATTGCCACGTGAATCTGGCGGTACACAGGACATTACTGGTGGTCTGCCACGAGTCACAGAATTGTTTGAAGCTCGAAAACCTAAAGATCCTGCTGTGCTGGCAGAAATTGACGGGGAAGTTGAGCTTCTGACAGAGAAAAAACGTGGTAAACGAATTCTTGTTGTTCGTGCGGCTGATGGCACAGAAGTTGAACACGTGATTCCGCATGGTAAAGCACTTTTGGTGCACACCGGTGATATCGTCAGAGCAGGGGACGCGTTGGTCCGTGGCCCACTGGTTCCTCACGATATTCTGCGTGTTTCTGGCGAAGAAGCAGTGCATCAATATCTGTTGCATGAAATCCAAAGCGTCTATCGTGCTCAGCGAGTAGAAATTGATGATAAGCACATCGAAATTGTCGTTTCGCAAATGCTGCGTAAACTGAAAGTTGACGACGTGGGAGATACGAGACTTCTTCCAGGAAGCCTTGTCGATAAAATCGAATTCCGCAGAGCCAACGAGCACTTACTGACTTGCGTAAAAATCACCGAACCAGGCCATACCGAATACGAAGTAGACGATGTTGTCACGCAGGATAGTCTTGACGAAGTGAATGCGTTAGTTGAAGCCGAGGGTGGAGTTGCTGCTGAAGGGACAACACCAACACCTGCTGTGGGAAGTACCCAATTACTGGGTATCACCAAGGCAGCTGTCCAAAGCGAAAGCTTTATCTCAGCAGCCAGTTTCCAGGAAACAACAAAAGTGTTGACTGAATCTGCCTTGGCAGGAAAAAGCGACTTCCTGGTTGGTTTGAAAGAAAACGTCATCCTGGGTCACTTGATCCCAGCTGGAACCGGTTTCCATACCCATCAGCAAGCAGAAGTTCGTATCAGACCTGAAGCCCTGCAAGAGCTTCAGGACGAGAAAGATCGAATGCTGGCTGCCCGTATGGATCTCCTGAACCAACTTGGCGGAGGAAACAATCCTGCCTCAACAGTGGCTGCTCCCATTTCTGTAACAGCTGCTCCAATTACTGTAACAGCGACACCAATTACTGTAACGGCAACACCAATAGCAACACCGGCACCGACAACAGAGATGACGATTGAGCATTCATCCTCAGAGCCAGTGTCCTCAGAACCAGTGTCCCCAGAGTCTATGTCATCGGAACCAGTATCAGAGCCATCAGAAGTGGCTCCTGCACCGACTCTTGATTCCGTCGAGGAAGATGTTCCGGCATCTCCTCTACTAGATGCAACGCCAGATATTCAAAGCCCTGAACCAGAGATACATAATTCTGAAACGGATGGCGAAATTGGTGGTGACGGTTCAAGTGACATTGTTCCTGATGCCTAAGCGATTTCAGTGAACCCGAAAGTAAAGAAGAGTTCGATGAGTTCTCTTTACTTTCCAATTGAATTTACGTAACAAACAGCAGTCGAAAGTCTGCTGTTTGTTACGTAAAAGGCCTCCTGTCGAATTTGTCCAACCTGAATGAACTGTTGTTTTCAAGAATAAAAACAAGTGTTTTTCATTTAAGAGAACCTCTATTAATTCGTTCTCCTCCTTACGAAGGGGGGGAGTTATACGCATTCGCATATTTGTTTGCGCGTTGAACGTTTCCTAAGTCCTGGTCAGTACAAGGCCACGATCGATCACGTAGCGCAGTTTTTAATTGAGTTTGGTATTAGAGGGGGTTTTTGAACTGTTTTTAATAACCAAACTATATTCGAGAATCTCTGGGATTCAATTAATAGAGGTTCCCTTAATCAAGCTCCCATCTACAGCAACTTTTCTTCACCTGAGTAAACTAAAATGACTACGATCAACGAAAATTATTTGAAACTTAAAGCTGGCTACCTTTTTCCTGAAATTGCTAGAAGAGTGAATTCGTTCTGCGAAGCAAACCCAGAAGCTGATGTCATCAAACTCGGTATTGGCGATGTGACCGAACCGCTTCCTGCTGCAATTACCCAAGCTATTCACAAAGCCACTGACGAGATGTCTCAGCGAGAAACATTTCAAGGATACGGTCCCGAGCAGGGCCACGATTTTTTGCGAGAAGCAATCGCAAAAAATGATTACCAAGATCGAGGTGTTTCTATTTCAGCAGATGAAATATTTATTTCTGATGGAAGCAAATGTGATACAGGTAACATTCTAGATATCTTTGGAAGCGATAATCGGATTGCAGTTTTGGATCCGGTTTACCCTGTTTATGTTGATACCAATGTCATGGCTTGGCACACCGGTGAAGCAGATGGGCAAGGGCGATACGAAGGCTTGGTTTACCTCCCGGTTACAGCTGAGAACAATTTTAAGCCCGCGTTCCCCAGTGAGCCCGTTGATATTATTTATCTTTGCTATCCGAACAATCCTACTGGGGTCGTCGCCAGCAAAGAGGATCTTAAGCAATGGGTTGATTATGCCCGCGAGCACAATTCAATCATCCTGTTTGATTCAGCCTACGAAGCGTTCGTTACAGATCCGGAAATTCCTCGCTCCATATTCGAAATTGAAGGAGCCAGAGAAGTCGCGATTGAATTCCGCAGTTTCAGTAAAAACGCTGGTTTCACCGGAACTCGCTGTGCATTCACAGTGATTCCTAAAGAGCTTGTTGCCAAAACTTCGACGGGAGAACCTGTCAGTTTGCATCAACTCTGGAATCGTAGGCAAAGCACTAAATTCAATGGTGTTTCTTACATTCTTCAGCGGGGAGCAGAAGCTGCTTATTCTCCTGAAGGCCGCAAGCAGATCAAACAACTGGTCGCGTTTTATCTGGAGAATGCTCGCCTACTTCGTGAAGGTCTTGAGCAAGTAGGCATCACCGCGCATGGCGGGGTGAATGCTCCTTATGTCTGGCTAAAAACACCGGGCGATTTCGACAGCTGGGGCTTCTTTGACGAACTCCTTCAAAAGGCTCATTTGGTCGGAACCCCAGGCAGTGGCTTTGGCGCAGCGGGCGAAGGTTATTTCCGGTTCAGTTCCTTCAATTCTCGTGAAAACGTAGAAGCCGCAGTCGAGCGATTCCAAAAACTCGTCAGCTAGAATATTTACTGCAAAACTTAAGCAAACAAGGCCAGCGATTTCAGATCGCTGGCCTTGTTTTTATTGGAATTGATTGATGCTTTACTTGGCACGATAGTTTTTGCTGGTTCTTTGCAAGAATCTTTTTTCTTCCGCATTCAGAGAATGGATTCCTGACTCGTGCACTTTGGCGAGCAGTGTATCAAGCTTGCGTTCTTGTTCTTGTTTGACTTCTTGCAGATGTTCCTGTTTTTGGGCTTCTTTCTTTTCTTGTCGCTTGGCCCAGTAACTTTGTTGTGGGTGCTTTTCTGTTTGCTCGCCTCGCTCCAAAGATGTGTAACCTTCTGAGAAATCGTATCCATGAAGGATTCGTCGTAGCTATCTCCCCAGTGCTGGTTCGCACTTTCGAGAATGCTTAACATCATCAACATCGATGAAAAGACAACAACCCAAACATTATCCAGGTAGATCCCAAGTATCATTAACATGATTCCGGTGATCATACTAATTCTTAGGCAAAGCGTTTTTCGCTCGGTTTCAGAACCATGACCTCGCAAGCACGCTTCCAGCATACGCCCCCCATCAAGCGGGTGTACGGGCAGAAGATTAATCAACGCCAAGGTCCAGTTAACAAAGAAGATCAGCAAAAAGACTTCCCCCGACCACTGTTCTGAAAACTGTGTCACAGGAAGATGAAAAGGGTAGAAAGCGGCTGATCCGTTTTCAACAAAAAGCACAGTTGGCAATGTCGCCAGGCAGATCAGCAAGTTCATGCCGGGGCCACCAGCTGCGGTTAAGAATTGTGACTGAAAAGTATTTGCAGGTCGTACCCAGGCAAGACCCCCCAAAGGCCACAGCAAAACCTCATTGGCATCCCCGCCAGTCGAACGAGCGACCAAAACGTGCCCAATCAATTCGTGTAACAACGTACTGACCAGGAAGATAATCGTCAGGGCCAACGCGATCTGGAAATCCAGCCGAACGGACGGCGAAATCAGTAGTAACGGAAAGTAGATACTGATTCTGATGCGAGTTGCAAACAACGATCCCGCAGGAAACGACCAGAATAAAGGATTTTTTGAAACGCTCATCGAACTGATTACCTACAGAGGACACGATGACTTACCGGATACTACCTAACCAGAATTGTCACATATCGATCATGGATGAGCAAAGGAAAATCGAGGGAATTCAAAATCATTTTCAGCAATTACTTCGAAGCAACCTCTTATGCTCTAACATTGATGTGTCGTAGGCCGAGTGAAACGTAACTTTTCTTTAGAAAACCCCCAGCTCACAAAACAGGATGAATCTGTACAAAAAGCAAAAACCCCTTAGACTATGAGACTTATCATCAAGTTTACAGGTTAAGGGAACTGTTCCCACTAGCCTTTTTTTTGGTGTAGTAAATGGGGAACTGTTCTCAGTTATGTTAGATTTTGTCAGGATATCCATTTAAGATGCCAGCAAAGTAGCTGCCTTTGTAGTACCAGACAATGAAGTATCAATCCAACGAGAACGACATGCCAACAGAGTCCTCACTGGTGATCAAGAACTCCAGTACAATTCACTGGTCAGCCCCGGAACTGTTAGCACTCAAACGAGGAATGCACTGTACGATGTATAATCAGCTTGGAGCACACAGCTGCGAACACGAGGGAAAAACCGGAACGCGTTTTGCGGTTTGGGCACCCAATGCCAAACGTGTCAGTGTGATTTGCGATGTCAATAGTTGGACCGCAGGTCAAAACGACCTCCTCGGCAGCGATACCGGAATTTGGTCCGGCTTTGTCCCTGGAATCACCAACGGGCAGACCTACAAATTCGCTGTCGAAACTCAGACTGGTGAAGTGCTCGAAAAATCTGATCCGATGGCTTTCTTTTCGGAGTCTGCCCCGAAGACAGCTTCGATTGTGTACGACATCGATCAGTATCAGTGGAACGATCAACAGTGGATCGAAGATCGCCAGACACGCGACTGGTTTGCAGAACCGATTTCAATTTACGAAATTCATCTTGGTTCCTGGAAACGTCCGAAAGATGGCAGGAAATATTACACCTACCGCGAACTGGCAGACAGCTTGCTGGAATATGTGCGTGAAATGGGATACACGCACATCGAATTGATGCCGATTACCGAGCACCCGTTTGATGGCTCTTGGGGATATCAGACAACGGGCTACTTTGCTCCGACAAGCCGCTTTGGTCCTCCCGATGATTTCAAGCATTTTGTCGACAAGTTTCATCAAGCAGGCATCGGGATTATTATTGACTGGGTTCCAGCACACTTCCCGACTGATCCTCATTCGTTGGGGAAATTTGATGGAACCAGTTTGTACGAGCACGATGATCCTCGCCAGGGATTTCATCCGGATTGGAACACGTACATCTTCAACTTTGGACGAGACGAAGTTCGAAACTTCCTGCTTTCCAGTGCTCGGTTCTGGATTGATAAATATCACCTGGATGGGATTCGGGTTGATGCGGTCGCTTCGATGCTTTATCTGGATTACTCACGGGAAGAGGGCGAATGGATTCCGAATGAACATGGCGGACGAGAAAACCTGGAAGCGATTCGGTTCCTCAAAGATTTGAATACCGTTGTGCATGGGGAATTCCCAGGCGTGCTCACGTTTGCTGAAGAATCGACCGACTGGGGAGGAGTTTCTCATCCGGTTTACGATGGCGGTCTCGGTTTCAGCATCAAGTGGGACATGGGCTGGATGAACGATACGTTGCAGTATTTAGAGCGTGATCCGATCCATCGCAGGCATCATCAAAATGCACTTTCTTTTCGTATGATTTACGCATTTACCGAAAACTTTTTGCTCCCGCTTTCACACGATGAAGTTGTGCACGGCAAACATTCGCTCGTTGCTCAGATGCCGGGAGACTATTGGCAACAGTTTGCCAACTTGCGGCTTTTGTACGGCTATCAGTACTGCATGCCGGGGAAAAAGCTGATGTTTATGGGCTGCGAGCTGGCTCAATGGCATGAATGGAATCACGATTCCGAACTCGACTGGGCATTGATTGGCAACACGCATCACGATGGAGTACGCAACTTTATCGGTGATCTCAATCAGGCACTGCGGGCTTATCCGGCGTTGCATGAAGTCGATTTTTCCAGCGAAGGTTTTTCCTGGATTCATGCCGATGACGCCGACAACAGCACCTATGCATTTTGCCGCATCTCGAAAGATCAAACAGAAACACTGGTCTGCATTTTCAACTTCACACCGGTCTCTAGAGATAACTATCTTGTCGGAGTTCCTCACCCGGGATTTTACAAAGAAGTCGTCAACAGCGATGCAGCAACCTACGGCGGCACCAACGTAGGCAACGCCGGCGGAGTCACAACCATTGCAGAATCAATGCACGGCCGCGACCAAAGCATCGAAGTCGTCCTACCTCCTTTAGGCATGATGATCCTAAGATACGAAGGCGAAACAAAACCCGAGTAGACAAGCCGAGTCAGTATGTCCCTGGTAATTGCCCAAGTGGTATTAGAAATGTTGGAGTTCACGCTTTAGCGTGCTTTTGTTGAATACTCAGTGAGAATTCCTCGGGTTGCTGCGCAACACAGACAACTCTGAACGGGATTGTCTGTGCTACCCGGTAATAAAAAAGGGAAAGCGTATTGCTGGGTTACGTAAAAACTAACCCAGCCTACAGCTGTTTGAGGCTATGGATAATTCTTCTTTGAGCCGTAGTTTTCAGTCAAATGTGTAGTATCTTGCTACTATTTATGCGAGTATGAAGTATCACTTGATGGATGAAATCTCATCTTCTTGTTCCCTCGATGAAAAACTGCGTTGTGTGATTGATCGTGGCCTTGTACTGACAATTGGTTAGCGAGCGTCCAACGCAAGAACAATTACGCGAATGCGTATTTGTTGCCAATGTTTCGTTTGAAATGCACCTATAACAATGAATCAGCCTTCTTCAGATCCTGACATTGATGCCAAGTTTTCTTCGGAAGCCAATTCTGAGGAAACTGTGATCGGGTTGGATATGCAGGATTCTTTTCTGGAAGAAACGATCGATCCTGTTCAGGATTTGGCGGAATACCTGTGGGAATCGCACGACGAGTCCAGGCATGCAGAATTAGAAGAGGTAGCTTTTCACGATGACGACGAAAACCTCGACCATGTTATCGGCAGACGTTTTTCGATTTATCGTTGTGATGCGTTACTTGGAAAAGGAGGCATGGGACGTGTTTATCTGGCAAATCATTCGCAACTGGGTCGTCCTTGCGCGTTGAAGCTCAGCTCTTCGCCCAAACAGATTCCCTCCGATTCTGAATGGAAAAGAACTGTCAAAGAAGGACGCTCGGCTGCGTCGCTCATTCACCCAAATATTGTCACCGTGCATGCGATTGGTGAATACCAGGGACGTCATTTTATTGAGATGGAATTGGTCTCTGGAGGATCGCTGAAATCGATTCTCAGAAAAGATGGTCCGTTGCCGTTTCTTAAAGCGCTGCAATGGGTCTGTGGAATTTCTCAAGGGCTGGCTTTTGCACACAGACACAGCATTCTGCATCGCGACATCAAACCGGAAAACATTCTTGTCTGCTCGTTGGGGATTCCGAAACTGGCAGACTTCGGCTTGGCTCGTCATCTCTCTCATCCTGAACAACTCCCAGACGGACAGGTTCAGGGGACGCTGCCTTACCTTGCACCAGAAGTTCTGCAAACAGGAAAGCACTCAACCACTTCGGATGTTTATTCGCTGGGTGTCACACTTTTTTATCTTCTCGCCGGTCATCTCCCTTATACGGGAAAAAACAGAACAGAACTCGTCCAGAATATTCTGTCTCAACCACTGCCACTGCTCAGAGAAATCAATCCGGAAATCCCGCTGGAGGTTGCTGGAGCGGTGGCCCGCATGATGTCCAAATCTCCGGATTCGCGTCCTGAAAACGGCACCTCGGCTTCGCACTTACTCAGTTCAATCTTGGGACAACTGCGTCATGTGGAATCGATTCTTGAAGAAGCGCTCGGGCACGACCCTTCGGTTTCCTGGCTGCGATGTGATGATAAATATCGACTGACAGTCCGTCTGCCCGATGGTCGTAAGCAAAATGTCTTTGTCGAAAGCAGCGACCACCGATCTGATCAGCAATTGCTACTCATCTACAGCACGTGCTGTCCGGCCCAAAGTACTTTCTACGAACAGGCTTTAAGATTAAACGCAGCCCTTTCGCATGGTGCCCTGACAATCCGCGATATCGATGGAATCCCCCATTTCGTTATGATCAACACCTATCCGCGAGGCACAGCTGACCCGGAAGAGGTCCGAAAAAGCGTTCTGGAGATCTCTGCATTCAGCGATCGGGTAGAGAAAATGCTCACTGGTGTTGATTTACACTGAGCAATTTGAGATGATTTTTGAATAAAATCGGAAGCGAAACAGGTACGATTGGTTCAAAGCCACTCTCCAGCATCACTTGTGCAGCATCGCCTGTAATCTCAATCGGATTGATATAGAAATACGCAAGCACAGGCGCGCTGATCAAGACACCGAGCACAAGACCAATAACGGAGATAAACATCGATTCAATGGCGACGAGCCCCATCAGCTTGCTGCGCAACAT
>JAESQE010000601.1 GCA_016765335.1 Planctomycetaceae bacterium | reverse complement strand
TCATCGTTGTTTGGTGATCAAGAATTTGATCCGCAGTGAAATCTGATCAGCTTTTTTGAAAATCAGACCCACGAAATAAACAATCAACCGAAAAATGAATTGTTAGAGGTAGCCTACAACTTGTTTCATCATCAAACGGCGAGAAATTTCAGATGTCATCGTATCTTCTCCTGTGAGGTAATCGTGATGTCAATGAATAACAAAGTTTCATCAATTGTACAGACTTTGTAAAGGGAACCTCTATGAATTCAAACCCAGAAATCCACTACCGCCTGCAATGACAACTTTCCCCGCGGAATTTGTACTTTCGGTCATGATATTGATTTCCTGTTTTTTGCACGTAGGGCGTTCAATAACTTTTAGAGAGATCTTATGTTTACTGTGTCTATTGGTGTCTGTCAATCTGGTCGTACTGCATGCTAAGGCGTTTCGGAGCGTTGACATGGCTAGTTTTGTCCGTGATACTGAGTATCGTGTTTTGATGTGTGTCTCTGTTTGGAACAGCAATGAGGAAAATTAAAATGGCATCTGTGTCGAATCAGCAAATCACAAGACGACAATTTGGAGCAATTGCAGCAACAGGAGCCGCAGCGATGGCAATGAATTCAGAAGCAAACGCAGCCAGGAAATCACCGGGTTGGATTGATGCTCATGTCCATGTCTGGACGCCGGACGTGAAGAAGTATCCGCTCGATTCGAACTTTACGGTCGAAGGCATGAATCCGAAGAGCTTTACTCCGGAAGAATTGTTTGCTCATACTAAACCGTCGGGAGTGGACCGGATTGTGCTGATTCAGATGAGTTTCTATCAGTACGATAACAGTTACATGCTGGACGTGATGGCGAAGTATCCCGGCGTATTCGGGGGTGTTGGAATTGTCGATCATCAAAAAACTGATGTTGCAAAGACGATGAAGAAACTTGCCAGCAAAGGAGTACGTGGCTTCCGGACTCATTCTCATGGAGATGACGCCAAGAACTGGGTGAACGACGAAGGCATGGCGAATTTGTGGAAGGCAGCTCGCGAGCAGAATCTCGCTGTTTGCCCGTTGATCAACCCGGGAGACCTGCAATACATTGATGCGTTGTGTCAGAAATTTCCGGGGACGAAAGTTGTGATTGACCATTTTGCTCGCGTTGGTGTCAGTGGAACGATAGAGCAGAAAGAGTTGAGGACTCTTTGTCAATTGGCTCGATTTAAGGATGTGCATGTGAAAACGTCTGCGTTTTATGCACTGGGTAAAAAGAAAGCTCCTTATCTGGATTTGATTCCGATGATCCGGCAAGTGGTCGATGCTTACGGCCCGAAACGTTTGATGTGGGCCAGCGATTGTCCGTTTCAGGTGCAAGACGATTATACATACGATCCAGCGATCGCTTTGATTCGTGACCGGATCGGATTCCTGAGTGGTTCCGACAAACAGGAAATGCTACGCGGGACAGCAGAACGTGTCTTCTTTTAAGTCATAATAATTACTGGTTCGGCTCGTCTCTAACAGCTGGAAAGTCCTTAATGAATCTCTCTGAAATGACCTGGGCGGATGTTGATTCGCTTTCTCGTGATACACCGATTGTGTTTCCGATCGCGGCAAACGAACAGCATGGGCGTCATATGCCATTGTTTACAGATAGCTTGCTTTTGGAAGAGGTGATGCGACGGGTTCAAACTCAGTCGTTGTCTGAAAATATTTTGGTGTCACCGCTGCAATGGTTCGGGAATTCGCATCATCATATGGATATGCCGGGAACGCTTTCTGCATCGCCCAGGCTTTATTTGGATCTGCTGAAAAATCTGGCGGAATGTTTTTTGGTTCATGGGTTTGTTCGCATTATTTTTGTGAATGGGCATGGGGGAAACATTACGCCTTCGGAACAAGCCTTGTTCGAACTTCGGCAACAGTACCGTGATCGCGAGGATCTGTTATTGCTTTCGTTGACTTACTGGGATTCTGCAAATCCGAATGAAAAGAATCCGGAATTGATACAAAATGAAATGGGACATGCAGGCGAGTGGGAAACATCGATGATGCTTCGAGTACGACCCGATTTGGTCCAAGGAGACGTAAAGCAGGTGGCTGAAATTCCGTTTGGCAATGGCGGTGCACCGGGTTATCGAAGTTGGACGATGGCCGATCGCAGTGAGCCGGGACACATCGGAACTCCGGGAGCTGCGACAGTTGAAAAAGGGGAGGCTTTGTTTGACTGCTTTGCAGCCGGAGCCGAAAGTTACCTCCAAAAAGTGGTGGACTGGAACGGGGAAAAGTGGGATTTATGATCTTGTTATATCGAGTGTATCAATTTTGAAAATAGTAATTGTTTTATAACCACGCAGACACGGAGAACACAGAGTTCTCAATCAGAGCAATTGAATCTTCATGCGATTCGCTTGATCTTTCGAACGAAATATTCCAGAGAATGTCATTTGATTGACTCTGGGTTTTCTGTGGTTAATTATGTTTTTAGCAGAGAATTGATCTTGTCATCTGTTTCGTTGTTATCCGCTGGTGTGAATTCTAATTGATATTAAGAAGTGACCTATGAAATTACCTGAATCAAAGTGGCCGTGGATTGTTTGTGGTGTGCTGTTGTTGGCCACGATGCTCAACTATATGGATCGCCAGGCATTAGCGGTCGTCTCCACGACGCTTAAATCTGATTTCAATATAGCAGAAGCTCGATTTGGAATGGTTGAAGGCTGTTTCGGCTATGCATTTGCGTTTGGATCGATTTTCTTTGGCTTAGTCGCGGATCGCTATGGTCCCCGCTATGTCTATCCTATTGTGCTGGCTGGCTGGTCATTGTCAGGAGTTGCAGCTGCGTTTGCGGGACAGGAATGGGTCACCCAGATGCTTGAAGCAGATGGTGATCCCCCTGGCACGGGTGTGTATCGCTGGTTGTTATTATGCAGGACTGTACTTGGGGTATTTGAAGCAGGGCATTGGCCATGTGCCTTATTAACAATTCGAGCTGTACTTTCCTCTAAGGATCGAACTCTTGGCAATAGCATTCTGCAAAGTGGAGCTTCGCTCGGCGCAATCATTGTCCCAGTTTATATTGCTGCTGCAAATCATGCTGGACAAAGTTGGGAATTTGCATTCTGGTCAATCGGAATTGCAGGTCTACTTTGGATTCCACTGTGGTTTATCCTAATAGGAAACCATGACTTATCTATTCCCAAAGAAGATGCCTCTTTGCTTGATGAACCTCTCAAGTCAGAAGAAAAGTTATCTCGTCTGGTTCTGCGATTCATCACCTTGGCGATTGTTATAACAATGTTGACAATCAGTTGGCAATTTCTTCGAGCTTGGCAAGGTTTATTTTTACAGGATTATCACGGTTTCTCCGAGAATGCCAGCAAGGGACTGATGAGCGGGTTCTACATTGCAGCCGATGTAGGGTGCATTCTGTCTGGTTTGCTTGTCTCTGCCCTTGTTTTACGAAAATGGGAAGTCCACTCTGCTCGCAAATTTGGTTTTTTTATATTCACTTTTATCTCTGCCAGTGCAATTTGTCTTCCATTTGCCGGCAGCGGTATACTGATGATCGCAATCTATTACACAGCCGGTGCCGGTATTCTAGGTTTGCATCCGTTTTACTACTCACTCGCTCAGGAGATATCTTATAAAAGAATGGGAGTTCTATCCGGTTCCCTTGCCGCTTTAGCCTGGTGTGTATCGAGTACTTTTCAGATTTTTATTGGCAGTCATATTGAAGCAACACAAAGTTACAGTTTGGGCTTGTTTATTGTTGGATTTGCACCTGTTGTCGGCCTGATCGCATTGTATACCCTTTGGCCTGCGGAGGAGACCAATGTGGCAGAAGGGAATCAGCAAGAGGCATAAATTGAGGCATGTTCTGAGTACTTTTAAATAGAGTCCGACTCAGTCGAATGACGAGGAATCTCTGGTTTCTGGTGAGAATTAAATCGATTGAGAAGGCTTAAGAAATAAGTTATTGACAGACAGGGTTTTATATGCGATACTCGGTATCATGAAAAGTGCACAGGAAAACGGAACGAGCAAAAAAGAGGCGGCTGGTGGTTCAAACTACAGTGTGCCTGCCATCGATAAGGCTTTAGATGTGCTGGAATTGCTGGGTGATTCTGCGCAAGGCATGAGTCTGACCGGGATTGCAGATGCGCTTGGACGAACCAAACAGGAACTTTTTCGAGTGCTCATATGCTTGAACGAACGTGGTTACCTTGTTCGTGATGAGAATCAGCATTATCGCCTGACGATGAAAATGTTCGAGATCGGATCTCAACACGCATCGACGCAGTCTTTAATTGCTCGAGCGATGCCTCATATGGAACGGCTGGTCAGTTTACTGGGGCAGTCGTGCCATTTGAATATTGTTGTGCAAAACAAGATGTTAGTGATTACTAAGGTCGAATGTGATGCGGACATTATGTTGACCGTTCGGGTGGGTGCTACATTTGAATTGCATCGAAGAAACAGTGGTTTAATCGGATTGGCTTTGCAACCCGAATATCGAACCGGTCGGTACTGGGGACAGGCTGGGATTTCGGAAGAAGAGGTCGCAAAATGCGAAGATAAAATGACGCAGTTCCGCAAAAAGGGCTTTGCAGAAGCAAGTAGCCCGGCTGTAATAGGTGTGCAGGATTGTGCTGCACCGATTTTGGGAAGTGGGTCCGGCCTGTTGGCGGTTTTGTGTGTTTCGTATATTAAACGGTTAGATGGAATTTCAGAATCGCATGATCTGATGCAGGAAGTTGTCTCGTGTGCGCAGGCGATTTCTGCGGAATTTGGTCCGGTGGAATCAAGCGTTGTCAATCACTCTGAAACTGTGAGTAAATAACAAGCCGAGAGTTATGTTTGGTTTGAGGAAGACAGAACTATGAGATCTCGATTAGTACTGAAAGAAAATCGTTCAACGGTTTGGGGAATGTTTGCAGCTGCATTGATTACGATCTCTGCATTGAGTGCTACAAATTTCTTGAAAGCTGAAGAAGAACAGAAGCCTGAAGCTGCTACTGCTCCCACGATTGATGCTAAGCATCTGGAGTTTTTTGAAAAAGATGTCCGCCCGTTACTGATTAAGCATTGCTATGATTGTCATGGAAACGGCGAGGCTGATGGTGGGTTGGAAATTGATTCTCGCCTTGGTTTGATCGAAGGTGGAGATAGCGGAACTGCTCTGGTTGCTGGTCAGCCCGATGCCAGTTTGCTGATCGAAGCCGTGCGATATAAAAATGAAGATATGCAGATGCCTCCAGATGGGAAACTTTCGGAGGCTGAAATAAAGATTCTCGAAAAATGGGTCACTCTAGGTGCTCCCGATCCTCGCGAAAAAACGACCGGTAGCGAGCATAAAGAATCGCTGGGGATGAGTGTTGCCCAGGGGAAGGAGTTTTGGTCTTTCAAGCCGCTTGCAAATGTTGGTGTGCCTGAAGTCAAAAACAAGGGTTGGGTGCAATCGCCTATTGATGCGTTTATTCTTGCAAAGCTGGAAGAGAAAGGGCTGACTCCTGCTCCGCGAGCCTCGAAACGGACGCTGATCCGACGAGTTACTTTTGATCTGATCGGACTGCCTCCGACTCCAGAAGAGATCGATGCTTATCTGGCAGATGAATCACCCGATGCGTTTGATCAAGTTGTCGAACGGTTGTTGAATTCGCCGCAGTATGGTGTGCGATGGGGAAGGCATTGGCTCGATGTTGTGCGGTACGCCGATTCGAATGGGTTGGATGAAAATCTGGCATTT
>JAESQE010000600.1 GCA_016765335.1 Planctomycetaceae bacterium | reverse complement strand
GCCCTAGTTTGATTTTATAAGATTTTCTTGATCAATAAGGTGTCATTCACCTGTTCTTTAACGCAAAGCACATTGCACAATCCTCGAGTGCCTGCGGCACTCACACGACCCTGAACGGGATCGTATGAGCTACCCGGTACTCTGTTTTGTTTTTATCAGCCCCGTAGCGATTGTCTTGCAGTTTCAAGTGTTAATTGTGTTTTCGTTCTATTTTTCCCCTTCTTTGCTCACTGAATTAACGACCGACAGGTTCACCCATCTTTTTGGTCTTAGGGACTCAACAGGCACACAAAGATGGGTTCCTTATAGTATCTTCTGAGGAGGCTCGTGAGCTCGCTGGGTAGCCCAAATTGGCTGGGCCACCTGCGAAAATCTTGGAGATTTGCGTTGCCACCCGACAAAACTACAAAAAAGTCCGCAACTACTAAAAGCAACAGCGAGTGAATTCTCAATGTAACTCACGCGCTGACGATTCGGGCTGGTAAATTAGTTTTTAGACTGTATGTGTATTTATTAAAGTGGGATCATGAAAAAGACTCATTGAATTACTTAAAATGTCTCCTGCTTTTCGAAAATACTCAGTACTTGGTGGAACAATCCTGCTTGTTATAGCGTCGAAATGGAAAGTCGGTCTACCGGGATATCATTCTGCCTGATATCCTCGTTTGTTCAGCAGTAATCACTTTGAAAGCGTTTAACGCTTTGTTGATAGAGTCAAAATAAAGGTGTCGTGCGATGTGGAAATCTTCCCTTGTGTTAGGAATCAGCGGGATATTACTGGCTGGTGCGTTCATTGTCGGTGCAGAAAAGCCTGACAGTGATTTGAATCAGGCAGCTGACAAACTGTACAAGCAGGGCAATTACAAAGATGCTCAGCTACTGTATCAGGTTGTTGCGGTGCGAAACGATTCGAAGGCAGCCGCGGTGATTCATGCTTCGCAGAGAACTCTTGTCTGTCTACAGCAACTGGGAAATCTGGATCAGGCAGATACATTTCGTGAGCAGGTTGCCGAAGTGCATTCTAATCACTGGCGGGTCTTGGCAGGGATTGGGCAAAGTTATCTCGATTACAATCATTACGGTTTTATTGTTGAAGGGGAGTTTCAGCGAGGAAACCGCCGGGGAAGGCGTGGCGGTCAGTACGCCAATGCAAGCCAGCGAGACCGCGTTCGCAGTTTGCAATTGATGAAGCAGGCGATGTTACTGATCGATAAAGATCGCGAAAATGCAACTCCGGCAGAACTGGGGCAATTCTATCTCAGCTATGCTCGATCTGTTTTATTTCAGCGAGAAGGAGTGCATCAAAGTTGGGAACTCCAATCCTTAACCGAAATTTCAAGACTTCCGGATTACGAACAGGTGTTCGGTTGGGGACACAGTTCTGCTCGCGGGGCAGCGGTCGATGCTGAGGGCAAAGTGGTCTTGTTTACTGTTCCTGGAAGCTGGGAGAATTCTCAAAGTGATGGACAGCGTTGGCGATGGTTACTGGAGCAAGCGAAACTTGCCAACCCGGCTCTGACAAATCAAATTCGCTGGACCTGGGGCAACTTTCTGTATCAACAATTCGGTGTGCAGACCATGAAAAGTTACATCGGTCCGCTGTTAGCCAAAGGGTTGGAAGAAGATGCAGATGAAAAATCACTCGATGAGCAAACCGGCCCCTTTGCGGTCAGCAGTCTGAAAGATTCAGAAACGATCGCCAAGCTGGCCAATGGCGTTAAGCGATTCGAGCTACCCGACGAATTCCACTTCATTGCAATCTACAAGCAGATTGTTGAAGACCCCAAAACAGGGTACGCAGAAAATGCGTTGACGCAGTTAGCGACGATTCACGAAAACCGTCAGCAATACCCCCAGGCAGCGAAGTACTGGAGACAGAGTATTGAATCATTCGGTGCAGGTCGCAAAGAGCGGAAAAAAGATCGTTTGAACCAGATTGTTTCCAACTGGGGAACATTTGAAGGGGATCGCGTCAAACCGTCCGGCGAAGGTGCAAAACTCTCTTTTCGATTTCGCAACGCCAAGAACGTAAGTTTCGTTGCAATGCAAATTGATCATCAGAAGTTGATAGAGGATGTGAAGAGCTACCTTCGATCCAACCCGGTCAAACCTGATGGAAACAAATTAAATATCGGTAATATTGGTTACCGGCTGGTTCGGCAAAATGAAAAGAAGTATCTGGGAAAGCAAGTCGCAAAATGGGATCTGGAATTAAAACCTCGTGCGAAACATTACGACAAACGAATCACAATCACGACGCCTCTTCAAAAAGCAGGGGCCTATTTGCTGACCGCGACATTGGAGAACGGTCACACGAGTCGAATTGTTGTCTGGCTTGATGATACCGCGATTATCAAAAAACGACTCGATAATCAGCAATGGTATTATATTGCTGATGCACGCAGCGGCAAGCCGATCTCTGATGCTCAGGTGGAATTCTTTGGTTATCGGTACGAACGTTCGACTCCGAAACAGTTTGAGGTGAAGGTCTCTGAGTTTGCAGAAAAAACCGACAAACAGGGACAAGTCTTTGTCGGGAAAAAGTTGATGCCTCGCAACTTTCAATGGCTTGCCACTGTCAAAACAAATGATGGCCGTTTTGCTTATCTCGGTTTCCAAGGCATCTGGTATTCGAATCGATCCTGGCAAGAGTATCGGCAAAACAAAGTCTTTACGATTACCGATCGCCCGGTTTACCGCCCAGGACAAAAAGTGAAGTTCAAATTCTGGGTTCGCAAAGCAGATTATTTGAATAAAGAGAAATCTGTATTTGCAGGAAAAACATTTCAGGTGGTCATTGCTAATCCCCGTGGAGAAAAAGTTCTGGAGAAGGATTTTACCGCAGATAAACATGGGGGATTCGATGGCGAAATCGAACTCGATGATGAAGCAGTGCTCGGGGTGTATTCGATTTCCATTCCACACAAAAACAATGTCAGCGGAGGCAGTAGCTTTCGTGTGGAAGAATACAAGAAACCGGAGTACGAAGTGAGCGTGGAGGCTCCTGATGCACCAGTCAAACTAGGCGATAAAATTACTGCGACCATCAAAGCGAAATATTACTTTGGCGCACCGGTTGCCAATGCGAAAGTGAAGTACAAGGTCGAACGGACTTCTCACGATTCCAGGTGGTATCCAGCAGAACGCTGGGATTGGCTTTATGGAAATGGATACTGGTGGTTTGGTGCGGATTACGATTGGTATCCTGGTTTCCATCAATGGGGTTGTTTCCGACCAACACCCATTTGGTGGGGACATCGTTCCGATCCACCGGAATTGATCCTGAAAACGAAGTCGAAATTGGTCCTGATGGGACAGTCAAAGTTGAGATTGATACCGCGTTGGCTAAAGAAATTCATGGCGACCAGGATCACAAATATACGATCACAGCTGAAGTCGTTGACGAATCTCGAAGAACAATTGTAGGTAGCGGTTCGGTTCTTGTGGCACGCGATCCGTTTAAGGTCTTTTTGTGGATGAATCGAGGGTATTACCGTGTTGGCAACGTGGTGACTGCCAGCATGAAGGCTCAAACGCTCGACAAAAAACCGATCCAGGGAACCGGAATACTGAATCTGTATTCGATTTCCTACGACGAAAATGGGAAACCAACAGAAACCGAAATTGAATCCTGGCCGCTGGATACAAA
This sequence comes from Planctomycetaceae bacterium, assembly GCA_016765335.1. Taxonomy (GTDB): domain Bacteria; phylum Planctomycetota; class Planctomycetia; order Planctomycetales; family Planctomycetaceae; genus Rubinisphaera. The sequence continues at coordinate 2,350 of JAESQE010000600.1, read as the reverse complement.
CAAGCAAGGCGAAGCAACTCATCAATTCAAAGCTTCTCAAGCTGGACAGTACCGGCTGTCTTATTCGGTGAAAGATAAATCAGGAAACAAGCAAGAAGGAGGCTATGTCTTTTTGGTGCGAGGGGATCAGACGATTTTTGCAGATTCGAAGTTTAACGACCTGGAAATTATCTCGGAAAAGAAAACGTATCAACCGGGCGAAACCGTCAAACTGCTCATCAACACGAACCATCCGAATTCCACAGTACTGTTGTTTGTCAGGCCAAGTAACGGCACTTATTTGAAGCCGATTACATTGCACTTGGCAGGAAAAAGTACAACGGTTGATATCGGCGTGGAAGCCAAAGACATGCCTAACTTCTTTGTCGAAGCGATGACGCTCTCGGGAGCAAGTTTGTTTGAAGAAGTCAAAGAAATTATGGTGCCTCCGGAAAAGCGGGTCATCAATGTGCAAATTCAGCCATCTGCAAAGCAATATCTGCCTGGGGAAGAAGCGAAAGTTCAATTAAAACTGACCGATATTCATGGCGAGCCGATTACCGGTTCGGTAGTGATGTCTGTTTATGATCGAAGTATTGAATACATCTCCGGCGGAAGCAATGTGCGTGAAATCCGTGATTTCTTCTGGAAGTTCCGCAGATCGCACCGTCCGCAATCTCAATCTTCGCTGCAACGCTACTTCAGCAATCTCCTGAAACAAGGAGAGAAGAGTATGAACAATATTGGCGTGTTCGGGGATTTGGTCGCTGATCATAACGGTTTTGGAGTAACAGAATTGAGTGCTCGCGCCAAAGGAAAGGATCGACATACGTGGTTGTCGCTACGCCGAAAAACGGGTGGCGGCGGACTCGGGGGAGATCGTGAACGACTTAGCAAATCCGAGTATGTAGATACTTTGTTTTCCGTCAATCTCCCGATGGCTATGGCGGAAAGTAAAAAGCAAGTCTCTGCTTCCGGTGGTCAGCCGATGATCGAACCGACTATTCGTAAGAACTTTGCGGATACTGCTTACTGGGCGGCGAACATCACGCCTGATGAATTTGGCATCGCCACTGTTACGTTCCCGATGCCCGAAAGTTTAACCAGTTGGAAGCTCAAAGCTTGGGCGATGGGCGATGGCACACGAGTTGGTGAAGGCGAAGCAGCTGTCGTGACCGCCAAAGATGTGCTCGTGCGATCGCAGGCTCCGCGATTCTTTGTCGAAAAAGATGAAGTAATAATTTCTGCGAATGTGCATAACTATCTGAAAGACAATAAATCGGTTCAAGTTGAGTTGCTGCTGGATGGTAAAACGATCGAGCCACTCGATGAATTGAGTCGAACTGTCAGCATCGATGCCCAAGGCGAAATGCGAATCGATTGGAGAGTCAAAGCAATCACAGAAGGGGATGCGAGCATCACTGTCAGAGCTTTGACCGATACTGATTCAGATGCCATGCAGATGAAATTCCCTGTGTATGTGCACGGCATGTTGAAAACGGAATCCTACACCGGTGTCATCAGAACGGGCGAACCTTCCGGCAAGTTTGTGATCAATGTCCCGGCAGAGAGACGCCCGCTGCAATCGCAACTGGAAGTTCGATACTCTCCCACGTTAGCTGGTGCGATGGTCGATGCGTTGCCCTACTTGCTTGAATATCCTTACGGCTGTACCGAGCAAACACTCAATCGATTCTTGCCAGCTGTGGTGACACAAAACGTGTTGCAACGCATGGGATTGAATTTGGAAGAGATTCAGAAGAAACAAACAAATCTGAATGCTCAGGAAATTGGTGACGCCAAGCAAAGAGCCAAGCAGTGGAAGCGATTCAAAAGCAATCCGGTATTCAGCACCGAAAAGATGGAAGAGATTGTCAAAGTTGGTTTGAAGCGGATTACATCCATGCAGCTTTCCGATGGGGGTTGGGGTTGGTTCTCTGGATACGGCGAGCGTTCTTATCCACACACTACTGCAACGGTCGTGCATGGGTTGCAGGTCGCAAAAGCGAATGATGTCGCAATAGTCGGTGGAGTGCTTGAGCGGGGTGTCGCCTGGCTCAAAAAATATCAGACCGAACAAGTTCGATTGCTCAAACTGGGAGATGATAAAAACAGACCTAAAAACCAACGGTATCGAACAGCTGCAAGTAATTTGGATGCCATGGTTTACATGGTGCTTTGTGATGCGGATGTGAATAATGTCGAAATGCAAGATTATTTGTATCGAGATCGCACAAAACTTTCCGTGTATTCGCTGGCAATGTTTGGGCTGGCGCTGCATCACACGCAAGCAAACGAGCGAATGGAGATGGTGCTTAAAAACATTGAACAGTATCACGTGGAAGATTTGGAAAATGAAACCGGCTATTTG
>JAESQE010000599.1 GCA_016765335.1 Planctomycetaceae bacterium | reverse complement strand
CTTTTCGAGGAAAACTTAATTCCGGTCCAACCACATTACTGACCGGTTGCAGATCAACCCAACCGTTGGATGTCAATTTGTTTTCTCGCCCAATATTATAACAAAACTTCACATCGCGCTGAGGCGATTCGAGTCCTGCAAAGGGAGGGAAGCGTTTGATGTCTTTCACTTTAGAATCGGAACCGACCATGTTGGACTGACCCGCAAAAATGAATACACGAAGCGTTTTATCATCTTCCTGAGCTTGAGTGTTTATTGGAATCGTAAGACCCCACAGCAGCACAAACGTGAAAACAATCATTGAGCGAAGCATTTGTAGTTTCCTCTAACAAAGTACGAGCATTTAATGATTCCAGTATCAAGAAATTGTACCAGCAGGTAGATCACAAAGGTAGCAAACGGACTTGCTTGAGCGGCAAGGCGCTAGCCGCCGGTTACGACACCCGATGGAAAATGAACAAAAGGGTGGCTGGGGCGCAAAGGAAATTTTGAGGAAATTATAGCTCGCCCATGCAAAACTGACTGGACCTTACAGGGTATTGGTTATGGCCCCAGAAGTATCCCACATCTGGGGCCATAACCAATTTTTTCATGCAATCCATAATTTGCAAACACAGCTCAAGTACAACTCAACAATCGATTGGCGCCCCAGCCACCCCTTCATCGAATTAATCGTGTAGCTCGCGAAACATAATTTCGCTCACCTCCTCCCAAAGTGTGCAACTTCAAAACTGTCGCTTCGGGCTGGTATTGGAAGCCATGCAAAAAGATCCTCAGGCCACAATAGCAAGAGGATCTTTGAGTGTAATAGCTGCCTGCGATTTAGAAATCGTAGTTTGCCAAGAAGTAAATCTGGCTGGCGTCGTCTCGGTCCAAGCCACCGTTTTGAACAGCGTTTCCGTACCAGAACCAGAAATAGCCACCTTGCAGCGTGAGGCTGGAATTTACTTTATAGGTTGCAAGAAGATCCAGTTCGGTACCAATTTTCTCCCCTGCGGCTTCTCCGGCTGCCCCGGTTGCTCCCAGTCCTGCTCCTGCAATGTTATAGATGGCATCTTCAGCTTGAGCTTTGGTAAAGTAGTGGAAAGCTGATGAAAGACCCAGCTTTTTACTTGGTTTGACACTTGCCTGCACGCTGTAATCGATCAGGTTCTGTCCAGAGAAATTATCGATCATTCCCCAGTAAGCGTGTCCCAAAGGATACATCGAGTAGTAGGTACCAATTTTGTTATCAGTTCCGTTGCTATCTCCCGAACCGTAGTAGAACAGCCCTTTGACGGTTGGTGTCCAAGTTGCTTGATTCCAGGTATGAGCCAAGTCAGCTGTCATAAAACCTGCATAGACATCAAGTTCCGGACCAGGGGCAAATGAATCGCTTCCGAATTGCATTGCACCTTCCAGATCCCAGGCCCAGGTTCTGACGACATCGTCGCAGCAGCCATCGGTTATTGGGTTGCTACCATAGATGCGGGCACCAAATGTATGGCGATTTCCATCCTGGCGGGCAGGGTTTTCTTCTCGCTCGTTGGACCACAACCAGTAGGTATCAAGTGAGCCAATATCTTGAAAGTTCTTTTTAGTGGCGTAAATTCCGCTGAATAAGTTGCTTTGGTCTGGTGTATCAAGAGCATCTGGTTTGAAGGCAGTTCCACGGGAAGCTGCGTTGAGTGGTCGAACAGCAAAGGCGTCGATGTTCCAATCTTCTCCCCGATAATATCCTTTAAGTCCTTCAAAGTTTCGGTAAGTGTTGGCCCATGCTAATGGAGAAACCGTTCTCTGCTTACCGTAATTCAGCATTTGACGACCATAACGAAGTCGGACATCGCCATTGGCCAAAGACATGACCTTGGCATCAATATAGGCTTCCAGTATGTCCCAGCGATTTTCATCGATCGGCAGCGGAAAAACGTCTTCGCCAAAAGTATCGGCATCAATGATTTTAACAAATCCTTTGATGTCGTCTTTGTAATTCAATTCCATAAACGGAGTGAATCGCCATTGGCTGTAATCTGTTCGAACTGCACCAGGTGGTCGCAGTCTGTTGACTTCGTTGATATAGCGATACCGAAGTGACCCGCCGGTTGTTAGCTTGAAGTCACTGCTTCCAATTTGCTCTTTTTTGGGAAGTGATATCCATGGATCTACATTATCGAGTGAACTAAACCAGCTTGATTTTTCTCCGAAAATCCCAGCTTGGGACTGAGTTTGAGAAATCACAAGTAGGGCAATTACAAGATTCAAAGATAGAATCGAAGTCCTTGCAAACATGGGAAACTTCTTTCCGCTTTAGGCGATCAGGGTTGACTACAGTGTAGCTTGAGTCGTTCTGTAATTTGCAGGATCTGCGACTGGGCAGTATTTTGCAGGTTGTCTTATTCTATACTGATCGAACATCATCGGCCTGTTATTTAGCAAGAAGACACGTCTGATTACCTGTTTTTTAGGATTAATTACAGCAGGTAGTACAACTGTCCCAAACGTCAAAGTCGAGATTGGCTTGCATGACTGTTTTATACTCATTGGTGACATGTGTATGTATGGGTAGTGTCGAGTGGTGCTTGAGCACGGAAAAGAAAGCTATCTGGGCTGACTAGCGGACTGGAAATGAAAAAAGGAACCGGTGGATTGCACCGATTCCTTCTACAGCAAATGAAATTAATCGAATTAGCTGATTTTTTCGAGTTTTGTAACGCGTCCAGGTTGGACCCATTCAACGATATAAATGTTGCCATTTGCATCGAAGCAAGCATCATGCGGGTGGATGAATTTACCAGGTTGCCACAGAGCTGGTTTTGTTCGCATGCCAACTTTGCCATCGAGTACCTTGCTTCTCCAGGCTTCGTCATCACCAAGTTGTGCGATGACTTCATTGTTGAGATCAAGCAAAGTGATTCGAGCGTGCAAGTCAGGCACGAGCATCAGGTCTCCCTGAGTATCGATATCTGCTGGGAACAGGAATCCGCCGAGAGTTTTAATGTGCTTTCCATCCAGGCCAAACCATTGCAGACGTTTGTTGGCACGGTCAGCCACAACAAGTTTCGGAACGCCGTCACGATTATCCAGCCATTGGCCATGCGGTGTCTTGAATTTTCCATCTGCAGTACCGGTACCGCCTAAAGTTTGGACGAACTTATCGTTCTTATCGTACTCGAAGATATAGTTACTGCCGTAACCATCTCCCAGGTAGTAACCACCATCGGGACGGAAACTGGTATTGGTTGGACGATATCCGAGTTTCTTTCCTTCCCAGACACCACTATCTTTGCTGAGCTTTTCTTTTCCTGTTTGCCAGACGACTTCGCCATCGAGTGTCATTTTTGTAAACGACAAAGAACTTTCACTCGGTGCCAGGTAGATGAATTCTTCTTTGCCTTCTTTACGGATATCGATTCCGTGTCCAGAACCTCTGCCGTTCTTGGCATGGACTTCTCCCATCGAGCGAACAAATTTACCGTCTCCATCAAAAACGAAGATCGACCCTGGTGTGCCGTAATGTGTAATGTAGACCAGACCAGCAGAATCGACTGCTACGCCATGAGTTGGGCCACTATATTTGTGGGACTCCGGCAAAGAATCGTTGCCCCAGTTGTGAATGCAGCGGTAAACGTGATCTTTCCCGTTACCCAAAATCACTTCTTTTGAGCCGGATTTATCAGCAGCATTCAGAAACATGGGAGCAGTTGCTGTTGCAGCAATTGTTGCTGCTGATGTTTTCAGGAACTGTCGTCGAGAGGAGCCAGATTGTGGGTGGTTTGACATAAAAATCCTCATAGTAAGGTGATGAGTGGGTAGATTGAGGGATTTGCATTTGCCTTTGTCATCGTGATAAAGACAGACGACAGGGTAAGGATCAGCAAATACTTATCTCTAATTTACGCAAAACAGATCGGTTTGTCTAGAGCGTTAAGGGCCGATTTTGGGGGCTATTACCTGATTTCAGCTGGCAGCTTCTGAAAAAAGCAGGTTCTTGCTTTCTGATTGAGTGAGATTGTCTTACCCTGCTGTTACTATTTGGGAAAGTTGGGAAAGAATCGTTTCAAGCTGGAGAGTTAAAAGATGAAAGTGCTGGTGATTGGTCAAGGTGGGCGTGAGCATGCTTTGGTGTGGAAGTTGTCGCAATCTTCGGTTGTGACCAAAATTTATTGTGCACCGGGCAATGCAGGAACAGCCAGTGACGCAGAAAATGTGCAGATTTCGGATGATGACATCCCTGCGCTTCTAGATTTTGCACTGCGAGAAAAAATCGATCTGACAATCCCTGGGCCGGAAGTTCCTTTGGTTATGGGGATTGTGGATGAGTTTAAAAATGCTGGACTCACCGTTTTTGGTCCTACCAAGGCTGCTGCTCAGTTAGAAGGCAGCAAAACTTTTGCCAAAGAAGTCATGCTGGCTGCCAAAGTCCCCACAGGCGATTATGGCACCTTTGATGATATCGAACCGGCGCTCAACTATTTGAAAGAGCGGTACGGCGGCGGTTATACACGGGAAGTTGTGGGAAACGAAACCGAAGAAGACTGGTTCAAGCAGCCTGCAAGTGGCAGAAGTCCTGTGATGTATCAGCCGATTGTCGTCAAAGCAGACGGCCTGGCAGCCGGCAAAGGGGTCAAGGTTTGTGAGTCTTATCAGGAAGCTGTCGATTTCGTAGAAGAATGTTTGTCTGGAAATAAATTTGGTGAAGCTGGTTCCCGAGTGATCATTGAAGATTTCCTCGACGGTGCAGAAGCCAGCATCCTGGCAATTGTTGATGGCAAAACAATTATTCCGTTGGAAGCTTCGCAGGATCACAAAGCTGCACACGATGGTGACTCCGGTCCCAATACCGGGGGGATGGGAGCTTACTGCACGACACCAGTTGTCAGTCCTGAAATGATGGACGAAATTACGCAAACGATTCTTATTCCAATCGTGCATGAAATGAAGCGTCGCGGTTGCAAATTTTCCGGCGTGCTTTACGCAGGTTTAATGATCAATAAGCAAGGCCCCAAAGTTCTCGAATTCAACGTTCGCTTTGGTGATCCAGAAACTCAGCCCGTATTGATGCGTCTCAAAACTGATCTGTTCGAACTGTTGTATGCTGCGGCTTCTGGAAAGCTTCACGAATTTGAAGGACTCGAATGGGATCCTCGCCCAGCTGTTTGTGTTGTCATGGCTTCGCGTGGATATCCGGATGTTTACAAGAAGGGGTATCCAATCCGTGGGCTAGGTGCGCAGCCGGGAACCAAAGAGTTGAAAGTTTTCCACGCAGGGACGAAGCTTGAAGGAGGAGAAATTGTTAACTCCGGAGGTCGCGTTCTGGGTGTTACCGCGATGGGGGACACTCTTGATCAAGCCAAGCTCAACGCTTACGCCCGAGTCAAAACAATTCGCTGGGAAGGAGCCTGGTGCCGCAAAGACATTTCAGATAAAGCCCGTCCCGAAATTGAAGCACCAGCAGAAGCACCAACCGAGGAGCCAACCGAAGAGTAGGCGAGCCGGGGGAAGATAAGAACACCAAGAATGACAAGAAGTGCTCCAAATACCAAGTTTATGTAGTTCAATGATTTTGCAAACTTCTGAATAAGGCGTCCTGCGTCGGCAGCGAAAAATCCAAT
>JAESQE010000598.1 GCA_016765335.1 Planctomycetaceae bacterium | reverse complement strand
AGTTCTCGCATCGTTTGTGATGCCAACTTGCGAGGCGTCAACTTTTTATCCCAATTCCAAAGCTTGCTGCGATAGTTCATGTCACAGGCAACTTTTACTCCGCGTGATGTCGCTTCCTGTAACGCAACTTTTGTGAGATGAGCTGCGTTCTTTGATATCGCGGGTGTAATGCCTGAAACGAGAAACCAATCTGCTTCTTCGAAAATTGAATCCCAGTCATAATCTTCGGCTGGAGTGATCGCGACGGAAGAATTTTCACGATCATAAATGACATTCGCAGGTCGTTGATTCGAGCCTTGTTCGAGGAAGAACAAGCCAAGTCGTCCTTCGGATGTCCGTAGAATATGCTTGGTGTCTACGCCGAAAGAACGCAGCTGCGAAATACAGGCCTCTGCAATCGGGTGTACTGGCATCGCGGTGACAAATGCAGCCTCTGCTCCTAAATACGCAAGTGAAACAGCAACAGAAGCTTCTGCCCCGGCAAACGTGGTTTCCAGAGTTCCGGGCATCGCTTGCCCAAAACGCTTAAACCCAGGTGTTGCTAAACGGCACATGATTTCACCGAGTGTCACAATTCGACTCATTGACCTGATTCTTTCGTATCCAATACAAAATCGATCTCCTTGCTGAGAGGAGTTTCGTTTAAGCAGGGTAGCGTTCACTGAACTGTGATAAAAGTGAAATCGCAAAAGATGTGCTGGCATGCAATGTTTGTTGTCCTGAGATTTATTGAGTGCGGAAATTGACATTCAGGCCCGAAGGTGACCACAATAGAAGACAAGATGTTTTTCGCAGAGATAATAAACAAGCAGATTTAACCAAAATAAATTCATGCTCCTTTTAAACAATACAAAGAGTTCACAATTAGCATTTCACCCGAGCACCTGTCGCTTGCTGGTCATTGTGTTGATTGCCAGTTTCCTGTTTTCGCCTTTGGACAGTCAATGTTTTGCACAATCTCGAAAGAACAGGTCGCCCGTTGCTGATTCCAATGACGTGAAATTTGGTGAATACAAATCTGCCAATTTCATTTTGAGGACAGACCTGGAACAAGAAGAAGCCAAAGAGTTGCTGGATCGCTTGGAGACAATGCTCGGTTTGATTTCCAAGTATTGGGGAAAGAAGAATCCACGTGTGATCGAAATGTATGTGGTGAAAGATCTGGCGAATTGGCCCTCGGGTTCGTTGCATCCCGATGGAAGAGCCAGCATCACAAGAGGCGGCGGGCTGACCATGTCTCAGAAAAGAAGCATCGGTCAACTTTGGCAATCCAAAGCGATTGTGTTTGCGGTGGCTAACCGCGGCACACCTCAGCACGAAGCAGTCCACGCTTACTGCGCCCATGCGTTCGGAAGCACCGGTCCCACATGGTACAGCGAGTGCATGGCGGAGATTGGTCAATACTGGAAAGATATCAACGACAAAAGCGTGCAATGTTCGCCCGAAGTTCTGCGTTATCTAAAAAACAGCGAACTGAAGCCGTTAAAGGATGTTGTAGACATCGCACAATTTACCGGTGACTCGTGGCAGAATTATGCTTGGCGTTGGTCTATTTGCCATCTGCTTGGGTTTAACGAAAACTACACACAACGCTTTAAGCCGCTGGGCTTGGCGTTAATGACCCAGCAGCGAAATGTTTCGTTCTGGTCCGTTTATGGTACCATGGCAAAAGAGATCGAGTTCGAACATCAACTATTCATCAAGAATATGGATCTTGGATATCGCGTAGATCTTTGCACCTGGGACTGGAAGACAAAGTTTCAGCAAATACGAGGGCGACGTTCAGCCGTTTCGAAAATTAAAGCAGGCAGAGGCTGGCAAGCGACACGTTTGGAAGTAAAATCAGGAGATCAATTTCAGTACGAAGCCACCGGGGACTGGAGCATCGAGCCAGATGCAGAAGAATTCAGTGCTGATGGTCAATCGGACTCGCAAGGTAAACTGATCGGCATCCTGTTTAACGATTACGAACTGAGTGAACCATTTGATCTGGGGGCTTCTGGAACTTACGCCGCCCAAGGGGATGGTAAGTTGTACGTACGATGTAAAGAGGACTGGGCGAATATCGCTGACAACAAAGGGACAATTTCACTGAGATTCAAGCTCTCGCAAGAGTAATTCATTTACCAATTATTTCGACACCATTGAGGATTTTAACAACATGAACAGACCCAAAATTTCTTTGCTTATGATTGCGATGATCGCAACGCTTTCTTTCCATTGTTTCTCTCAGCAAGCAGCTGCAAAGGCTCCTGAAGGATTCACGCCGTTGTTTGATGGAACAACATTAAAGGGTTGGAAAGGATTGGTTGGTTCGCCGGTTTCACGTGCGAAAATGTCTCCAGAGGAATTAAGCAAAGCCCAGGCGGAATCTGATGCCCGTATGAAAAGTCATTGGCATGCGGTTGACGGGGCTATTGAATTTGACGGCGAACATGGAGAACAACGAGCCGGCAACTTGTGTACCGATAAAGAGTACGGCGACTTTGAACTATTCATCGATTGGAAAGTCAGTGAAGGCGGCGACAGCGGAATTTATCTGCGTGGTACTCCTCAAGTGAATATTTGGGATACCAAGTACGAAAAATATAAAAAACTGCAAAACTACAAAGGATCTGGAAATGTCTACAACAACCAGAAGAACCCACGTCATGCGTTGGTTCATGCAGATAACCCCGTGGGGGAATGGAACACGTTTTACATTCGCCTGGTTGGACAACGCTTGTTTGTAAAGCTGAATGGCAAAGTCGTTGCTGACAACATCATTATGGAAAATTACTGGGAACGTGATAAACCATTGTATCGAACCGGTGCAATCGAATTGCAAGATCATAGCAGCAAAGTCTCATTCAAAGATATTTACATTCGAGAGATTCCTTCCAACGAAGCCAACGATATTCTGGACAGCATGAATACCAAGGGATTTACTTCCATCTTCAACGGAAAAGATTTCAAGGGCTGGAAAGGTCCAACGGATGAGTACGAAGTCAAAGACGGCAGCATCGTTTGTAAACCAGGTAAAGGGGGGCACATCTATACTGAAAAAGAGTATTCTAACTTTATTGCTAAGATCGAATTCAAACTTCCACCAGCTGGTAATAACGGCTTGGCGATTCGGTACCCGGGAGAAGGGAATCCCCATAAAGCAGGAATGACAGAAATTCAGATTCTGGATTCGGAACACCCTCAATACGCCAAGTTGCATCCAACGCAATATCATGGTTCGGTTTACGGATTGATCCCTGCACATCGAGGTTACTTACGTCCGACAGGGGAATGGAACTTCCAGACGGTGACTGTTGACGAATCAAGAATTACGGTCGAATTAAACGGTGTCGTCATTCTTGAGGGAGACGTCAGCAAACTCAAAGAATCAAAAGATGGGGAAGTTTACCCCAGTTCTGCAATCAAAAGAGGGCACTTCGGCTTTGCAGGTCACAACGATGCGGTACCGCTTAGAAATATTGCGATTAGAGAACTACCGTAGTTCATGTATCTAGAGATTCCCTGAATTTTTGATGTTGTGCGTTATCAAAAATACTCTGGATCGAGCCGACTGGCCTCATCCTCGGGTGCCTACGGTACTCACACGATCCTAAAGCGGGTTCGTGTGAGTTACCCGCAATCGAATGCAAAAGTGTCT
>JAESQE010000597.1 GCA_016765335.1 Planctomycetaceae bacterium | reverse complement strand
GCAAGATTGCCGGAATTGCTTTGTGTTCCATTCGAGGTAGGAATATTCCACCCTACATCCACTTTGTTCTCTGCGAACCTCCGCGTACTTTGCCGGAAAACACAAGCAGCAATATCGAGTGCTGGCTTAGTGAAGGCATCGATCTGCAACGCTTTTTCTGTGCAAGAACTTTTCGCAGAATCTGATTTCTGTCGCTTGCCTCAGTGTTTTTCTATTGTGCTGGCTTGCTACAATACGACTTCCTCCTTGCATCCACACCTACGCATTTGTTGATGGAAATAAAATGGTTCTACTCGATTACATTGTTATTTCAGTTTACTTTCTGATTTTAATTGCTATCGGTTTCATCAGTTCGCGACGCATCAAAAAGCAGGAAGATTATTTCCTGGGAGGTCGGTCATTCGGAAAATTGTTGCAAACCTTTGCAGCTTTTGGTGCCGGGACCGGTTCCTCTGATCCGGTCAACGTTTCTCGGACCACGTTTACCGGCGGTAAAAGTGTCTTTTGGTCTGGAGGAGTTGCCCCGATTCAGGAAAATGTCAAACCGATGCCCGTTGGCGAACCGGAACGCATTGACGATCAGACAACTCAAACCGTTCTGAAGTACGCAGATGATGTTGAGCAACAAGGGGAAGGTAACTTTCGTCTGGAATTCCTGCTTTATCAAATTGCGGGAATCGATTTGTCGAAAGTCACAAACGCCACGTTGGCAACATTAGAACTTCCGCCAAAAATTATTACGCCGTTTCTGGTCATGATTTTCTTCAGCTTGTTGACCAAACCGAACAGCAAGGAAGCATTGGATCGGTACTACGCAAAAATGAAAACTCCTGCCCACAAAGATCGTGAAGCCGATCTGATATTGCTGGAGAAATACCTTAACGATCCACAAGCCATGGAAGCCAAAAAACTGTTCCCGGGCACGTCACTGGAATTCCAAAGGCCGACCAAAACGGATGTCATTGGTTTCATAGCATGCTTTATTGTTTGTTTTGCAGTCATCGCGGTAGCCATTTTGTTATCAAAAATTGGTGCCTGATAATTTATGGTATTCTAATTGGTATTGTTGTTGATTTCATTGTTTGTCAGATTCATTAAACAGCTTGTGATTGGGATTTTATAATGCATAGCAATTTTCAATTTTCTTCTTTTCACTTGATACTCAAGTGCAGTTTGTTTCTTGTTTTTGCGGGAGCGTTTCTCTCTGCAATTCCTGTTTATGCCGAATTTCAAGCCGGGGCAGTTGTCGTTGATGTAACGCCGATCAAGTTACCTGTAATTGTTAACGGCAGCATGATCAGCAAAAAAGCTAATAAGATCAAAACGCGAATCAATGCTCGGGCAATTGCCTTGTCTGATGGTAAAACTCGAATTGCAATTGTTGTCGTCGATAGCTGTATGATGCCTCGTCCGTTGTTGGATGAGATCAAGCAAGCTGTTTCAAAGAAAACGGGAATCCCCACAAATCATTTACTGATTTCTGCAACGCACACGCACACGGCTCCTGCGAGTATGAGCTGCCTGGGGACAGATTTCGATCCGGATTATGTCCCTTATCTTAAGATCAAAGTAGCCGAAGCGATTGAAACCGCATTCACAAAACTTCAGCCTGCCAAAATTGGTTTCGCAAAAGCTGAAGCCTCAGAATTCACTGCGTTACGACGTTGGATTATGCGTCCCGGAAAGCTCGCCACCGACCCGTTTGGTAACCCGACCGGTCGTGCCAACATGCATGCGGGAAGAAATTGGGAAAATGTCACGGGAGAATCGGGTCCAGAAGATCCAGACCTGTCGTTGATTTCAATACAGTCGCTGTCTGGCAAACCGATTGCGATACTCGCTAATTTTTCAATGCATTACTACGGCGATAAAGATATCAGTGCTGACTACTTCGGATTGTTTAGCGAGGGGCTGAAAGATAAAATTGGAAAGGATGATCAATTTGTTGGCATTATATCTCATGGATGCAGTGGAGATATTTGGAGACGTGATTACACAAATCCAGAGGGGTTTGATGATAAACAGACCATTGAGCAATTCGCTGAGTCTTTACTTGGGATTGCGTTACAGGTTTACGAAAATATTGAATATCGAGCAGATGTCGATTTGGAGATGGCTGAACGTCGAATGACACTTCAATATCGTGTTCCTGATGCACAACGACTCGAATGGGCCAAGCGAATCGTTGAGAAAATGGGAGATCGGCTCCCCAAGAATACAGCTGAAATTTACGCCCGCGAGCAGGTTATACTTCATGAACGTCAAGAAACCGAAATCGTTTTACAGGGAATTCGAATCGGTGATATCGGCATCGCAACAACTCCCAACGAAACTTATGCAATTACCGGATTGAAAATAAAAGCAGCCAGTCCGCTGCCTCATAATATTGTGATCGAACTAGCCAACGGTGGCGACGGCTACATCCCTCCGCCAGAACAGCATCTGTTTGGCGGTTACAACACCTGGGCAGCTCGCTCTGCGGGTTTGGAAGTGACAGCAGAACCAAAGATCTCTGAAGCCTGTATTGAATTGTTGGAAAAGGTAGCTCATAAGCCGCGGCGAGATACCAGATTAAGCCAGGGAGTTGCAGCCAAAGCGATTGCAGATTCTAAGCCAGACGCTTGGTGGCGATTAGATGAATTCTCTGGTCAAACCGCAGTTGATTCCAGTGGCAACAACCGGGACGCAGTTTACGAAAGCAGAATTACCTATTTCCTGGAAGGAGCACGCTCCGAATATTTCTGTGCAAATGGCGAAAAGAATCGAGCTGCAATGTTTGTTGGAGATCGCTTGCGAGGACGAATCAATAATCTGGGAGATAGCTATTCGGTGTCGCTTTGGATGTGGAATGGAATGCCCAACGATGGTCGCGATGTTTCAGGTTGGCTGTTTTCTCGCGGAAGAGACAACGGACTTGGCCCTTATTCAGATCATCTGGGGATCGGTGGAACCAGCGGGAACACAGGACGCCTTGTCTTCCTGCATGGCGATGACCTCAAAACAGTTTCCGCTGGCAAAACTGAAGTCCCTCGCTGGAAATGGCAACACGTTGTGTTTGTCCGAAACGAAGAATCGATTCAAGTTTACCTCAACGGAAAACTTGAGATCGAAGCCAAAGCCGAAGCAAATTTCCCAACCAGCTTTGATCGCCTGTTCTTAGGAGGCCGCAGCGACAACAGTAACAACTGGGAAGGCCGCCTGGATGAAATTGCAGTCTATTCGCGAGCATTAACCCCAGAGGAAATAGAAAAATTATCGATCGAATAACTTTCGTAGGCTGGGTTGAGTTTTTACGAAACCCAGCATCCAAAAACGCTTTCGG
>JAESQE010000596.1 GCA_016765335.1 Planctomycetaceae bacterium | reverse complement strand
GAAGCCAGCGAAATGATTGCCAGAATACTCTCCGACGATCCAGATCTTAAAATGCCTCCTGCTGACTCAAATAAATCGCTGACAGCTGAAGAAATTGCAGCTTTTAAACTTTGGATCAAACAGGGAGCTGACTGGCAAGAACACTGGGCGTACCAAGTCCCCGTCAAAGAAGACTTACCTGCTGTTAAGAAGACTGACTGGTCGTCGCAGCCTATTGATCGGTTCATACTCGCAAGACTCGAAAAAGAAGGACTCACCCCGACAAAAGCCGCAGACCGAATCACTCTCATTCGCAGGGTTTCTCACGATTTAACCGGCTTGCCCCCTTCAATTAAAGATGTCAACAATTTCCTGAATGACAAATCACCCAACGCTTATGAAAAAGTGGTAGATCGTCTTCTGGCATCCCCACGGTATGCACAAAACATGTCGCGATACTGGTTGGATGCAGCTCGATATGGTGATACGCACGGTTTGCATTTGGATAATTATCGTGAAATGTGGCCATACCGCGACTGGGTCGTCAAATCATTCAACAACAACATGCCTTATGATCAATTCGTAATCGAGCAACTTGCAGGCGACCTACTGAAAGACCCGACCGACGATCAATTGATCGCAACCGGCTTTATCAGATGCCACGTCACAACCAGCGAAGGCGGTTCGATTGCAGAGGAAGTGTATGTCCGAAATGTTGTTGATCGCGTTGTTACATTTGGCACGGTGTTTCTGGGGGCAACATTCGACTGCACTCGTTGCCACGATCATAAATTTGATCCCTACACAATGAATGATTTCTACTCTTTATTTGCTTACTTCAACAGCATGGATGGAAACCCGCTGGACGGCAACAAAAAAGATCCTGCACCGATCCTGCAAGTTCCCAGTGCAGATCAAAAGAAACAGCTTGCTAATTATGACCTTAAACTTGTCGAACTCAATCAATCTCTAGCCGCGACATTTCCTCGTCTCAATGAAGACCAGAAACAGTGGGAAGCCAAAGCAACCGAAAACGCCAAGCAGTCAACTTCAGCCAATGAATCCTGGACCGTACTTGTTCCAGAAGAATTCCACTCTCAAGGCAAAGCAACATTAACCCTGCAAAAAGATCAATCTCTACTGGCCAATGGCACCAACCCTACAAAAGAAGTTTATGAAGTCAAATCAACCATTGCTGGAGACGGCTGGCTTACCATTCGCCTGGAAGGTTTAATTGATCCTTCCTTAACAAATGCCGGTGCAGGACGAAGCCCAAACAGCAACGTCGTACTCACCGAGTTCGAAGCCTTCGTGGCTTCAGCAGACACTCCTGAAAACTGGCAGCCGATTAAATTCCGCACCGCCCAAGCTGACTTCGAACAACCCGACGGAGATTTCAAAATCATAAATGCAATTGACGGAAAACCGGGAACCGGCTGGGCAATTGGCGGACACCTTAAAAAGGAAAACCGCATCGCATCATTTGTTGCTGAGAAACCGTTCGGCTTCGCCAGTGGCACCCATCTGAAAATAGTACTAAAACATGAATCACAGTTTAGCCAACATCAGTTTGGTCGATTCCGCCTGTCAGTCAATAAAAAGAATCCGATCAAGTCACTGACGCCTGCAAACATCCTGGCTATTTTCAAAAAAGAAGCAAAAGACAGAGACAAAAAAGAGACTGATTTACTCAGAAAACATTATCGGGAAAAAGTAACCACCGACCCACAGTATCTTGCGTTCAACAAAGAGCAAACTGCATTGAAAAAGACCCGTGATGACTTCAATAGTAAAATCCCGATCACTCTCATCTTCAAAGAAAAAAAGGAACTCAAAAAGTCATTTATTCTTAACCGTGGAGAATACGATCAACATCTTGATGAAGTCACACGTCGAACTCCACTGAACTTACCTGCGATGAATAAGGATTGGTCTAATGATCGGCTTGGGCTGGCAAAATGGCTGACCAGCGAAGAAAACCCTTTAATGGCTCGCGTGACAGTTAACCGATTTTGGCAACAAATATACGGAACCGGCATCATAAAGACCGCAGCAGATCTAGGCTCACAAGGCGAAGCCCCGACTCATTCTGCATTACTAGACTGGCTGGCAGTCGAATTTCGCGAGTCCAACTGGGATGTCAAACATCTTTTCAAACTGATGGTACTGTCTGCCACGTACAAGCAATCCTCAAAACTAACACCTGATCTTTATGAGAAAGATCCAGAAAACCGACTGTATGCACGAGGGCCACGCTTTCGGCTCGATGCTGAACCAATCCGAGACCAGGCACTATTTGTTTCCGGTTTACTCAATGAAAAACAAGGAGGCCCCAGCGTCAAACCTCCTCAACCAGATGGATTATGGTCAGCCGTTGGATACTCAGGCTCAAACACTGTGAAGTTCACTGCTGATACCGGTTCTGAAAAAGTACATCGCAGAAGCCTTTACACTTTCCTCAAAAGAACTGCACCTTCCCCACAAATGTCAACATTTGATGCTCCTTCCCGGGAATCAAGTTGTGTCCGCAGAGAACGAACAAATACACCGATGCAAGCATTACTGTTGTTCAACGATCCTCAGTACTTAGAATGTGCTCAAGGATTGGCGGCCCGTGCAATGAAAGAAAAAGGAACTTCTCCAGAATCAATCGTCAGTCACATGTTTCAGCTATGCACATCTCGCACACCAAACTCAGTTGAATTACAATTTCTTGTCAAAGGGTATCAGGAGGATCTGCAAAGATTTAACGCTGCTCCTGAAGAAGCTGCCAGCCTGATCAAAGTAGGTAGCCCGGAAGTCGCTAATGGCTTGCCGGTTAACGAACTGGCTGCCTGGACAATTACAGCTAACATCCTATTGTGTGCAGATGAAGTCATCACCAAGAATTGAGATCGCGATCCTGTAACCGGGTAAATCATACGATCCCGTTCAGGGTCGTGTGAGTGCCGTAGGCACCCGAGGATGGATTTTTGAGTTCTCATCACTTACCAATCACTCTGATGCCTTCAACGCATTGAAGGTGGTCATGGCCTGCTGGCGTACCGCCGTTGATGGGTGATTTTTGCTGATTTTTGTGATACGTGAACGGAATCGGTTTGCAGATTGATGATGAAAGGCAATCATTTCCAAAGCCGCAACAGCCACTTGTGGTTTAGTCTCTGTGGATTCCGCAATGTCCATCAATTCATCCAGCAAGCTATCCTGACGACCTGCCAATTCCCCCAGTGACCGCACGGCTGCAACTTGAACAATTTCTTCCTGATGATGACGAGCGATAGCAATCCACAATTCAACTCCGGGATCTGGTTTAAACAGAGTCAAAGCCCAAATAACTGCCAGGATAAACAGAACAGCGGTTAAGGAACCCCAAGCCCATCGAAGACTTTTCTCAACGTTCGAATACAACGAACTTTTATGACTCTGTGGAGGCAGCTGTTTTTTCTTCATTTTAATTTGTGATGAAGAAGATTCAACCAGCCGCGGAGATTCTTTCAGTTGTAAAAGTCTCTCTGAAACGATTGTTGCAGTTGCCGGACGGTCTTCAGGATCTTTGGCCAGCATGTCGAAAACCAGCTGTTCGAGCACAACGGGACAATCACGATTAACTGCACAGATCGATGCTGGAGTTTTTTTAAGATGTGCCTGAAGGATCACAGCGGGATTGTCTCCCTCGAAAGGCGAATGACCGGTCAACATTTCGTAAAACACACAGCCCAGAGAATAAATATCGCTTCGATGAGTTAACTTTGGCTTGCCACGTATCTGCTCAGGCGACATGTACTGAACGGTCCCCAGAGTTCTGCCGTCAGCTGTCAGTTTTGCTTCAGACATCACGCTGACCAAACCAAAGTCGCTGAGTTTAACTTGCCCCGCTTTAGTCAATAGAAAATTATTAGGTTTCACATCGCGGTGAACCACTTGCTTATCATGCGCATAAGCCAGGCCTGCGCACATTTGCCGTCCCCATTCCACAACCTTCATCCAGGGTAGCTGTCCATGGCTCTGGATTTTGTCCCACAATGTCCCGCCTTCGACCAGTTCCATTGCGTAAAACCGCTGCTTATCTTCGCACACGCCTCCAAAAGAACGAACAATATTTGGATGTCGCAATTCTTTGAGAGTTGCAATTTCAAGTTCAAATCTCGCAATGAGAGTTTTGTTATTACTATCAGCTGGAATGAGCTTGACTGCAAATAGACGGTCGTCCTTCACATAACGAGCTTTGTAAACAAGCCCCATGCCTCCCTCGCCAATTTTTTCTTTGAGCTCAAATGGCCAAACCCAAATACTTTTCATAGTGCAGTCTCAAATCATCAAGAATAATCGTTACAATTGATTCCAGATCACTAAAGGGAACCTCAAACAATTGGTTCTCCCCCTTACGAAGGGGGAGTTAGAGGGTTTTAAAACTGTTCTTTATCACCAAACTGTATTCGGGAACCTCTGGAATTCAAATAAGAGAGGTTCCCTAAAGAGTTATACAGAAACGGATCTTTGGTCGAGACTATACCAACAAGAAATGAGTAGCCAGTTCTAAGAATTCCAGGAGGACGGTTTTCCGAAACTTGCTACGGATTAGTCAGACTCTTCTCTATTGATGCTTTTTCCCCTCAGCTATTATAGTGAAAAAGAACTGAACAGAACCGTAATATCTGGACCTATTGGTTCTGAAAGAAATACTTGTTGCTCTTCCAAAAGAAATCTATTCACCTGACATAACAACAGGCACAACAGCATGTCCCATCTTAATCCTCCAGAATGCTTCTGCAACAAAATCCCCCCGGGAGATGATCGCGAACGACTTGTCTGCACAGGTTGCGGGTGGGTTCATTACGAGAACCCAAAAATCATTGTGGGGGCAGTTGTCGCGATGGAGGATAAAATCCTACTTTGCAAACGTGCCATCGAACCACGCATCGGATACTGGACCATCCCTGCTGGTTTTATGGAGTTAGGCGAAACAGCTGACCAGGGAGCGACCCGCGAAGCTTGGGAAGAGGCTCATGCAAAAATCAAAACCGACGCCCTGCTGGCTGTCTATTCGATCCCACGAGCCAATCAAGTTCATTTGATTTATCGAGCTGAGCTACTGGATGCGAATTTCTCTCCGGGAATCGAAAGTCAGCAGGTTCGTCTTTATGACTGGAAAGATATCCCTTGGCAAGATCTCGCTTTTATTTCGAATCGCTGGGCATTGCAGCAATACGACCAATCACGGGCACTAAAAAGTTTCCCTGCTTTTAGCGTACCCACGGAAGACATCGAAACGGTTTCACAGAAACCCCTCTAGCGAATCACTTGCAAAGGGGATCTCCAAGGCAACACGGGATGCCTCACGGCGTTCAGTCGACTTGATATTCTGGAATCATTCGATTGACCAACATTTCAATTCGCGTCAACTCAGGGCCTTGCTCTTTAGTCACCAAGGTAAACGCTTTACCCAGGAACTCCGAAGAAAGACGCCCTGCCCGTCCAATGCGATGAACATAATCGTCGGAGTGTTCTGGGATATCAAAGTTGATGATGTGAGAAATTCCTCCAACATCGATTCCTCGCCCGACAATATCAGTTGCGACAAGTAATCGAACATGACCTTCTCGGAAGTTTTTCATCACCCGGTCACGCTTAGTCTGCGGCAAATCGCCATGTAAAGCAGCCACGCTGGGAAGACGTGTCGATAACCGATTGTAAATCTGATCGGCTTTCCGCTTCGTTCGACAAAAGACAATCACCTGTTTAGGTTTTTCCTTGGACAGAAGCTTAACCAGAAGAGCGAATTTTTTATGTTCGTCTACTGTGCAATAAAACTGATCGACTGTTTGCGTTACGACATTTTCAGCAGAGACGTCAATGTGCTGAGGCGAATCCATAAACTGACGAGCAATTCTGCTGATCTCTTCAGGGATTGTCGCAGAGAGCAATAAAGTCTGTCTCTTTTTAGGGCAGCGTTTGAGAATGTATTCCATATCGGGTCGAAATCCGATATCAAGCATTCGATCTGCTTCATCAAGCACGACCGTTTTCAGGTTATCGAAAGAGAGATTTCTTCTTTTATGCAAATCAATAATCCGACCAGGAGTCCCGACAACAATATCAACGCCCCGCTCTAAATGCTGAACCTGATTTCGTATTGGACGTCCACCAACAACAACCGCAATTTCAATATCCTTAAAATGACAGATCTTTTTTGCTTCTTGTGCAACCTGTTCAGACAATTCGCGAGTTGGACACAAAACAAGGCCTTGGGGATCTTGTTCGGAGTCGCCGATTTTTTCCAGAATCGGAAGCATGAACGCAGCTGTTTTCCCCGTCCCGGTTTGAGATTGACCAAGACAATCTGTCCCTTTTAATGCCGGGGGCAAAAACTTCTCCTGAATCGGACTGGGGTGCTCGTAACCAATCTCGGCTAAATGAGCGACACATTCTTCACTTAGGCCTAAATCGGCAAAAGTTATTTTAGTTGAATCAAACAAACGTAACTCCGTTTTTCTTTTTACAGTGTGTATTATTAATTATTTCTGAAGACATCGCCACAATATCAACGACGATTGAGTCTCTCAAAAACAACA
This sequence comes from Planctomycetaceae bacterium, assembly GCA_016765335.1. Classification (GTDB taxonomy): domain Bacteria; phylum Planctomycetota; class Planctomycetia; order Planctomycetales; family Planctomycetaceae; genus Rubinisphaera. The sequence continues at coordinate 506 of JAESQE010000596.1, read as the reverse complement.
TATTGAAGAGCTTTACGACTCTTCCTCTTTCTTATTTTCATGATCATCAGGTTTGACACGAATTCCAAATATTTCCGCGAGTTCGTCGTTGTCAAGAATTTCATTATTGACCAATTCCAACGAAACGCGGTCTAGCTTCTCGCGGTGCTCAATCAAAAGAGCTGTCGCCCGATCAGCTGCTGCGAATAATACTCGCTGAATTTCCTGATCAACCAAATGCGCGGTCACATCGCTGTAAGTCCGCATTTCTTGAATTTCTTTGCCCAGAAATGGATCATCTTCAGCATGTCGAAATGCAGCTGGGCCAATTGTCTCACTCATTCCCCAGTGAGAAACCATTTTTCTCGCCAAGTCGGTGGCCCGTTTCAAGTCGTCTGAAGCATTGGCTGTGTATTCATCAAAGATGAGTTTTTCAGCGGCTCGACCACCTTCTGAGGGGATATCACTCTCTTCAGGCAAATTCTTATCCAAGCCCTCTTCCTTGGCTTTCTGCAATAACAACAGCT
>JAESQE010000595.1 GCA_016765335.1 Planctomycetaceae bacterium | reverse complement strand
TATCAATAATTGTAAAGCGAACTGAAGTCGTTAACTTTTAAGTGAGGTTGTTTCTGTCCCGATAATGCTTAAGGGAATCTCTATTCATTGGTTCTTCCCCTTGAGAAGGGGGAGTTAGAGGGGGTTTTTGAACTGTTTATAATACCAGGCAATATCCAAGGAACTCTGGGATTCAATTTCAGAGGTTCTCTTAATTATCTCGGCTCGGGTGAGGGCTGTTACGAATTGCTTCCAGTTTTTCCTGCACTTTGACAGCTTGCTGTTGCACTGCCGGATCGTGATCTGAGAGAAGTTTTTTCAGTATCGCTTGCCGAGTTGGCGTGGGAAGTTTTTCGATACCGGGAAGCACCAACACCCGAAGCTCGGCATCCTCAGCATCAGCAATCGCGTTCAACTGCTGATCAGGCAACCGGTTTGAATTGATTAAACTTTCGATTCGGGCAACTCGCCTACCTCGATCATCAGCCTGTTCGCTCAACCATTGAATCATCAAAGCCGCAGACTTCTCACACGGAACAAGGCGTGCCATCTCAGCATAATTGTCTCGTTCTGCTTTACGGATACTAGTGATGCTCCGATCAGAATTGATTTCATTTATTAATCGCTCGGTTTCTAGTACCAGTCCACTGAGTACTTCAAGCTGAAGCTCTGATTCCAGTTGAGTGAGGATATCAGCCGAAAACCTACTGCGAGGCTCAGGTTGGTAAGATTCAACGAATTGCTCAACAGAGGCATTCGGCTGCATGCGCACTAGGTATTCCCAACGCTTTTTCATTACTTCCGACATCTCGTGTTCAGCATTCGCTTTTTTAGCCATGAATGACGGCCAGAATTTTGCAGCCAAGCTCTCACCTCCCAGCTGTGGATCAAGGAATAAGAAGCCAAGCGATTTTAAATTAAAGACATGTGGGAAGCCAGGATTATTCAATCCCGCACTGGACTTCCCGAGAAGTAAACTTTCATTGTTTTTTCTGAAGTTTCTGCCTGCGGCGGAATCCAATGTTGCAGCAATGTACTGCCAGCGGTTCCACTCTTCTGGGTCAACTCTGATGCTATCATAAAAGGAATCATTGCCTTTCATTCGGTCAGGTTCTATTCGCCAGTTATGCCGTAGAACAAAGCGTTCAAAAACGGAGCCACCCAATGCCTGACATTTATCTAAGAGGTTTGTGTAATTATGATCTCGAAGAAACAAGGCAACGATTCGTTCTTCAATCGGGTTGTCTGTCGAATCATCTTCCGAGTCATACAGTGCATCCAGTTTCCAAATCACATGAGCCAGCACATAATCAGCAGGGCTGATCGTTGATTTTTCCTTGGGGTACTGAACCGTCATTCCAAAGTCAAACCGGCCATAAGCCGGTCCAGAACTTCGCCTTCCGCCTGGAGCATGAAACCTCTCTGAGTGAATACGTTTTTCGGCAAGAGTAATCATCTCATCGCGGTTAAGTTTAGAGACAAGTATTTCCACTGCCCGCCCGGCTGGACTGTCTGTGTGATATTTGCCTCGCTGGTTTGCTTCATCACAAATTTGGTCGAACTTGTCTTGGGCGATGGTTTGATTGATATCCGGATCAATTCCATAAACTTCAGCAGCCCAGGCATCAAGAACCTGATTGAAACCTAGTTCCTCCTTAACAACTTCCATTCGAATGGCTTTCCACCCATGTTGACCATAGCTTTGCATGGCTTCAACCCATGTTCGATCCACTTCGTAGTTAGCTAATCTGGCCTGATCTAAAAGTAATTCGATTTCCTTATTCCATTTTGGCAACATCATGCTCAGCGTAATGTTGCAGGGACGAAGTTGTCCCATCATTCGCGAGCCACCTGTTACGGTTCTATAATGATCGGAAAAGAGCAGTTCGCCATCCAGCTCCACTCTTGCATAAACTTTTCGCCATCTATCCTCTGAGTCATCGTACATTCCAACCTGAGAGGGAACATGAATCGTGAGCATCGCATGTGGACGTTCGCCTTCGCCTTGAACTCCAAAAACTTCATTGTAGGGCTTGTCATCCCAATTCGGTAATTTGGCAAGCACTTCATCCAAGTCCGCTTGAATTGGAGTTTTGCCAATGTGCATGCCATTAAACCAGACATCTGCTCCGACAATGCCATCATTTAAATTGACATACAAAGCCAACGGAATTTTTCGTATTTCATCTTTATGATTTTTGTAAGACAGAACTTCGCCGCTATTAACGAGGAAGCCTGTTGCACTGAAACAAATTATTAATCCGATACAGGCAATGTATGTGCGATGAAACCATGCCATGATCATCGCGATTAAGATGCAGGCGGTTACGCATCCAAAAAAGAGAAAATATTCTTGCCTTACCGAAGCTGGTGCCAGCTCACTTAGTGCATAGGGAATCCCATCATAACTACGATAGAACGCAAGCAGTGTAATGATAGACAAACTGCCTCCACCAATTGCCACCGTTTCGACAATGCGAGAAACCTGAGTTCCCTTCAAGGCCTTTTTCGGTAAGGTTTTCTTGTTTTTATAAAGCCAGCTAAAACCTAACAGTATGACAATGGGGTAAGCAATAGTCACAAGTAATCCTAAGAAATCCATTAGATCATCTCCACTTGGCGGTGAAGTTTCATTCCACCGATGCACAATGAAATAGCCGCAAGAACAAAACCGCCAACATAAATCAATACAATCCAGACAGGCATTTGAAAAACATGAACTCCGTTCCAGATACTTAAAGAAGCAAACACAAGTCCGATTGCAAGAGCAACTCCATTTTTGGCGCCCGATGTCGGCAGTGCTGCACGGATCCAGCAATAATGGAAAGTTGGCATCAACACCGCATACGCCAGCAGGCTCCTGAATAGAAAGGGCCATTCGGTTTGGGACATCAATGGGAACCAGTAGTTCAACATGAAATCCTGAAAGCTGCTACGCAGGCCGCTGCCGACTAGAAATGCAGCTGGCAACCAGACAGACAACACCGAAACAGCACTTGCCAGCATCGTGTGCCACCACAGCGTATCGCGAGAAAAACCTTGCCCGTACAAAAAGCTAAACTCTCGGCTGCGTACTCGACCAAGCTGCCAGGTAATTAATACAGAATGAATCAGAACAAAAAATAACGCAACGCCCTGGTTCCCCATCTGCAACGGCTCAGAACGTATCAACACATAGATGGTGCTTAGCAGTGCTGCAATGCAGGTAATAACAGAGAGCTGACGAAGTTGCCAGAAAAGTAATGGCCATCGAATTTTCATAACTGTCCTTTGGCTGACGATTTATTGACTTAAAAATTATTTAACACGAAACGCACGAAGCAAATAAAAAGAAACCCCCTCTAACTCCCCCTTCGTAAGGGGGAGAACTTTGTTTTGAGCCATCTTTTTTATCCGTGAAGATCTGTGTGTATCCGTGGCTAAAAGAGTTTTTTTACTCACTCGCTGGCGCTTCGGGCTGGTATTGGTGTGGCTGGGAATCTCTTTTTCTCTGTGTTCTCTGTGGCTTGTTTTCTTCGTGTTTTTGAGCCTTCGTGGTTTAAATCCTTGTTTGAAGGCAGACAGGAATGTCTACCCTCCGCTTGGTAAGGGGGAAAACCGCTCTTAGACGTTTCCTTCAAAAAGAGGAAGCTGATTCCAATAGATTGACTTCAACCAGTTCCGGTTTTTCGTGGTGTTGAGTGATGGCCAGGTAAAGGGATTCTAAATTGACTGTTCGACGTTGGGTTTCTCCTGGAAGCGGAATCTCGGTATCAATCACATGATCGTAAGCGAGCCAAATCACACGGTTTTCGTTATCGCGTCCAATCACTGTCGCATCTGGTGGAACAGAAATAGAAGCCTCAGCTGAAAATTCGATCTCACGAACACGTTCGCGTAGCTCTTCCAGATTGCCTCGCAAAACCACTTGTCCGCACTGCATGATTGCGACATCGTCTGCAATTTTCTCCAGGTCACTTAAAATGTGAGAAGCAACAATAATTGTTGTGCCTTGCTCGTTAGCTTCTTCACGCAGCATGCCGTACAGCTCGCTGCGAGCCGAGGTATCTAATCCATCAGCCGGTTCATCAAGCAACAACACATCTGCCCCTGCACACAAGCAGCAAACCGCAAGCACCCAGCGTTTTAGCCCCTTACTTAATGCTCGCCAACACTGCTTGAGTCCAATGCGATGCGATTCACACAACCGTTTGGCTTTGACGGAATCAAAAGCAATGCACGTTGAAGCTTTGAGTTTGATAATCTGCCCGACCTTGCTTCCGCCAGGAGGCTCCATGCCATCGATTACACAGCCGATACGACCAGCTAAGACGGGGCTGGGCGGAAACGTTGTTTTTCCCAGAATCCTTGCATCCCCATCAGTCGGCGAAATGAACCCCGCCAACATACGAAGCAGCGTCGTTTTGCCCGCACCATTAGGACCAAGTAGCGCCAATACCTGACCATCATCAACCTGCAATGAGACTTGATCGACGGCTCTTCTTTTGCCGAAGTCCCTGGATAGTTTTATGATTTCAACAGTTGGATTCATGCCTGTTTCTCCATCATCTGCTCAGCGACAGCTTGAACGATTTCCACGACTTCTTCGGGGGTTGCTCCCACACGTTTGGCTTCTGCCAGTAATCTTTGTGCCTGATCAAGAAGCACTTTTCGTCGTTCGCGTTTGGGAAGCACGAGCTGAGGCGAGGTCACAAACACTCCTCGTCCGTGCTTCATCACCACCAGGCCGGTCCCATCGAGCGTTTCGTAAGCCTTCACAACGGTTCGCGTATTAATTTTCAGCTGACCGGCAAGTTCCCGAATACTGGGCAGCTTATCGCCCTCCGCCAAATCACCTCGGGCAATGCGTAACTTCATCGCTTCGACAATCTGTCGATAAATCGGCTCGCCG
>JAESQE010000594.1 GCA_016765335.1 Planctomycetaceae bacterium | reverse complement strand
ACCCTACTCTTAAGCTTTTCGGGATTCGCTTTTTATGTTAAAATCGTGGGTAAATTACGAAAAATATACGTATTCCCTGGGGACAACCAATTTGTGCAACAAAACCAGGAATCACACGATGTGCAATGATGCCATCGTAAAAACCAACTTTTGTTAAACCGAAAACATTTTTGCAATGTTCTGGTGCAACGTCTGGCCACATATCCAGAAGGATTGTGCCGAGGGTTGTATCGAATTCGATCTGATAATTGTTCTTTTCAAAATCGACATCAGCCGCAGCTGCATCAACTTCTTCGCGATAATTCTTACTCATCTTAATTCATTTCTATCTAGCTGTAGGATCCGCTATTGCGGACCACTGATGGTACTTAAACGTATTAACTCGGCCCGCAATCGCGGACCTTACGATTCGGTTGATTAAATCATAAAATCGGTTTCGATACCCAGAATACGATCTCTCAAATCTTGAGTGACTTCAATGTATTCTTGAATCGGGCCTGTGGAATCAGTCGGGTTGATACCGCAGTACATCGACCATGGCCCTAAGTGACGCCAGCGGCCTGCTCGTTTAGGCTCACCTTCCATCACCGGTGTCGTACAACGATTACAACCGATGGTCGCAAACCCCTGCTTGTGAAGCGGATTCGTGATCACAGAATGCGTTTGGATGTACTGCTGTAATTGTTCATCAGAATAGTTTGCCAAAGGATTGACTCTGATCGTATTCATTTTTTTATCGATTGCCAGGATCGGATTGTTGGCTCTTTGACCGCCATCTGCTCGGCGCAAACTGCTGATAATGCCATCGTACTGCCCAGCGACTACTTGCAATGGTTCTACTTTTCGCATTCTGCAACACTCTGCTTGACCTTCGGGAGAAAGGTAGAGTACGCCTGACTTTTCGGTCTGCTGTTCCATTGTCAGTTCGGGCTGCAACGTGTGAACAGTCAATCCGTATTCTTTAGCCAGCCGATCTCGCGTGTCTAATGTTTCCTGAAACATCACGCCTGTATCAACAAACAAAACTGGAATCGACAGCTTGAGCTGCGAAATCATATGGCAAACCACATTGCCAGATTCCTGCATCGCAGAAATCGTACAAACACGATCACCAAAGGTGGCTTGAGCCCACTGGATCAATTCCTGGGGGGTACGTTCTTCAAAGTTGTGGTTCAGATTATTTAAATCTGCCTGTGTAAGTCGGAGCATCAGTCCATCCGGCGGCGATATGAATATCTCATATCACCTCATAAAAACAGTTAATTCGACGTCAATTAGTTTTTCAGAAAAATCGTATTTGTTCCGTGTTGCATAAATCGACGGGAAGATTGGTTGCTGTAATTGGTGACAGTATATACCAGCTGTGCTGGGAACTGTAATCAGATCCACTTCAAGGTGCAATTCAATCGTAGGAACAGAGGGCATTCAGGTCAAATATGCTTAATAACCAGAGTCTCAACTCCCGGAATCGTCCCAAACCAACCTCCGAATCAGAAACTATGTACAGGATCAAGCCACATTAGCGCCCAGGCCAACCCTAGTCCTGCCATCAGCGAAATGGTCAATACCCACTGATTATGGGCATGAAACTGCATTTCGGGCAAAAGATCACTCAGCGAAATACAGAAGAAAATCCCAGCCGAAAATGCGAGTAAATGACTCACCAGATAAATATGACTGTGCGTGCCAACAATTCCCCACCAGGCAAGTAACGCGCCCACCGGACACATCAATGCAAAGGAGACATTCACCGCAGTGCAGGTCGAAGGTTTCCACCCTGAAGCTGACATCACCGAGGTAATCGAAATTGCATCGAGTGGCTTATGAAGAAAAATTGCCAGAAAAGCCGCCAATCCCCAAAAGCCCCAGACCGCAACTTCTTGCTCATTAGCAGGAGGTCGCAAACAACTGACCGTCAACGCGACACCATCCATAATCGAATGCAGCCCCAACCCAAAGGCAATGCCTACCCAGGCAAATCGAGACTTCACCACAGGCTCGCTAGAATCTGGATGGCTGTGCCCGCCATCATGATCATGACTATGGGCGTGCCCGTGGGCATGTTCTGTCGCGACCGAATCGTCTGACATATCGTGTTGATGAAAGTGAAACACTCGCAACAACAAAAACATGGTCAAAATACCCAGCCCTAACGATGTCATCACAGAACTCAATTCCGACTTAGGAACATCGAGCACCGCATGCAGCAGCAAATGAAACAAAGCGACCCCAAGCATCAAGCCACCCACAAAACTCATCAATATTTGCATTCGCGTGTGCGTAAACTTGATGAACTTCGGCAAATAGCCTCCCAGCATCGAAGCCAGCAAAATCACTGCACTATAAAGAATCAACAGATTCGCTCTGCCGGAAAGTTCCTCTGACGAAAGTTTCCGCGGAATCGATCCCGGTTCAATACCGCGAAAAAACAGTTCCTGCGATTTCCCAGCGTCCTCAGATACATCGCTCGCAACTGATGCATCTTCCGCTTCGGCAGCAAAGCCATGTGATGGAGTAACCACCAGCAATGCAAGCAGCATCAAACACAGCAGTGCAAAACACTGGACCGATTTCACTGTAGTAAGAAAAACATTTTGCATAAAAGAAGATCGATATTACCTATTGGTGTATTTGTGCAAAACATCCAGCACAAAAAAAAAGTAAGCGGCAAGGCGCTAGCCGCCGGTAAATTGATGCGCCACAATCTGACGTACAGGCCAGCGATTGATTCCATGGCAGATGACACCGTCCAGCGATTGATTCGATGGCAAACAACACCGACCAGCGACCGAACCCCATCATACATATCCAGTCCCAGGATGGTATTGTCTAAAGCCAAGAATCCCAAAGGATTTACAGTTTGGTCAGTAGGCTGGGTGGTTCTGTCGGCAATTGACTATCCTTGCTCACAGAACTGAAGACCGACAGGTTCACCCCAGCATTTTGGTTTGAGGGAATCAACAGGCACACAAAGAGTGTTGCAAGCACCACATCCTACTTCGGGCTGGTATCTTTTTAAATCTCTCGCAAAGACGCGAAGACGCAAAGAGCTGCAAGCACTGATCCAATCACCTCTCACTTTCATGGCACTACAACCGGAGGCGTCCAATCAATATTGCAATGCGGTAACGCAGCCTGCAATTTCTTCACCCCCGCTGCTGACACTTTTGTATTTTCCAAATTTAAATATTTCAGATTCGTCAGCAACCTCAAGTGTTCTAAACCATTATCTGTCACTTGAGTACCAACGAGACGTAAACTTTCCAGTCTGGAGTGACCTTTTAAGTGAATCAAACCGTCGTCCTGTATTTTACTTCCTCCCAATTCAAGTGTTTCCAGCTTGGTTAATCCATGAAGAAATTCCAAGCCGGCACCAGTTATCTTGGTGTCATTGAGGCTAAGCTGATTAAGATTTGTCAAACTTCCCAGATGAACCAACCCGGTGTCTGTCACATCCGTTCCGTCCAGTGTTAAGAATCGTAAGCTTCCAAGGTCTTCAAGATGTACCATTCCAGCGTCGGTTACAGCCGTTGCTTGAATTGCTAACATTTCCAGATTCTTCAGTTCTTTTAAATGAATCAATCCTGCATCTGAAATACGAGTACCGAACAGTTGAAGATTCTTTAGGCTATTAATACGACTTACGAGCATTAGATGAGAATCATCAATCTTACGACTATCAAAATAGATTGATTCGATTCGCTCGAATGGCCAACTTAGTTTTTCAATTTTATGAAGTAGAATGAAAGTCTCCCAATCAGTCGGAAGTAACTTCATTAGCGTTCCTGGCTTGGTAGTCAAGCACCAACAGCAGGCTTCAACCTGAGATCTTACGTAGTAATTCTTCACAAGCGGAAGCGAAGCGACAAGAAAAATTACCCGTATGCAGGCCATTGCAGTAAACCGCCAATGTGCTTGTTTACTCTCTGAACTAGATTCATTTGCCTGAGAAGTAGTTGCTGTTTCACTCATCCGAATTCCTTATTCTCTGCGAACGAATTGTATGCGAAGATAATTTCGTGCCGTGAGATTGGTTTGAGACTGTCGTTATTGTATCCAAGCAAGAACCTAACAGCTATAATCTATGTGATGTCTCCTCAAAATCTACTTAAAAGATAATTGCTGAATGAAGCCACTGATAATTACGATTGATGGACCAGCCGGGACTGGCAAAAGCACAGCTGCCAAGCTGCTTGCTTCCCGACTGGAAATACCATTCCTTGATACCGGTGCAATGTACCGAGCGGTCGCTTGGCGATGTTTGCGTAATAATATCGCGTTCGATGACGAAAAGCTGGTCGCGTTCCAGACACAAACGCTTCAATTCGATTTTTCCAATAGTCATCTACTCATTGACGGAGCGGACCCCGGGGAAGAACTGCGAACTCAAGAAGTCAGCGAAGCTGCATCTGTGATTGCAACTTTGCAAACTGTGCGTAACTTGCTGGTTGATCAACAACGAAAACTGGCTGGTGTTTATTCGCTTGTCACCGAAGGCAGAGATCAGGGAACGGTTGTTTTCCCGAATGCGACTTGCAAGTTCTTTCTGACAGCAACTGCCCAAACGCGAGCACAACGACGCTGGATGGATTTGCAAAAGACCGATCCCGCCGCTTCGAAAGAGGTCATCCTGAAAGAAATCCAACAACGAGATGAACGGGATCGAAATCGCAAAGCTGCTCCGCTCAAACCAGCTGCCGATGCGATTGTGATTGACAACTCCGAAAAGTCACTCGAACAAGTCGCTGCGTTGCTAGTCGAGCATGTCAAACAGGCAACTGCTTCAGAGGCGTAGGCTGCGTGGTTCTGTCGGCAATTGATTATCCTTGGTCACAGAACTGACAACCGACAGGTTCACCCAGCGTTTTGGTTTTAGAGAATCAATCGGCACACGAAGGTGGGTGCAAGCACGCCACCCAACGCCGTTAACCGTATTTTTGTTTGAGCTTTTGGGCGGTTTGGATTTGGGTTTTTGTGGCTTTCTTGATGTTT